>NZ_CP045997.1:9164113-9443098 GCF_010233585.1 Spirosoma endbachense | reverse complement strand
GCTTCCAGAGCCACTTTGGCTTTAAAGGCAGGCGAGTGCTGCTTGCGTTTTGCTTTCATTTTGAACCACTATTTACAGCTTGTTTTTCAACTTAGCTAGTGGTCCTAATTTGGGGGAGTACTATATTTTACCATTAATTTGGCGTAGAATAAACTGTCTTCTACCCTCATAAAATTTTGTACTTTTTATAGAAGGCGTTCAGGAAACGTAACCTTTTCGTGGACGGTTTCTGACGTGAATGATGACTGATCGGCTAGAACAATTATTTAAAGGCGATCCCCCCTCATTTAAGAGCTTAGGAGTATCCATATTTTTGTTAGCCTTAAAACCTGATAATTCTGTATATTCAACACCAACAACCTGCTTCCTAGATCGACAATAGATTTCTCACACTCACGGCAAGTACGTGAGATAGATACTACTACATCATGAAGTTAGGTTACGCCCGCGTCTCTACGCAAGATCAAAACCTGGCGCTTCAGCTAGATGCCCTTGATGCAGCCGGCTGCTCGAAAATCTTTCAGGAGAAAGCCAGTGGGTCCAAAACCGAACGGCCTGAATTAAACAGGCTACTCGAAATCATCCGGGAGGGGGATACTTTGATGATTTGGAAGCTGGATCTACTGGGCCGATCCCTAAATCACTTGATCGAGATTGTCACTCAGCTCGAAGGCCAACACGTTGGGTTAGTCAGTTTGAACGACCCGATCGACACCACTACAGCGCAAGGTCGGCTCGTTTTTCGTATTTTTGCCAGTCTAGCTGAGTTTGAGAGGGAAGTCATTCGGGAAAGGACTTTGGCAGGTTTGGCCTCCGCCCGTCGACGGGGTCAACTCTTAGGCCGTCGCAAAGGGCTATCCAAAGCCGGTGAGCAGAAAGCCCGCCTTGGTGAAAGTCTCTACAAAGAAGCCAAGTACCCGGTTGAACAAATCGCCCGCGAGTTACACATCTCCAAAACCACCCTGTATAAGTATCTCCGTCTACGCGGGGTCGAAATTGGCGCTTCAGTTGAAATCCCAATTGCCACATCGTAGAAAATTGTAGCTGTAGACTACTTAACATTTTTTAAACGACGTTTAGATTGATTAGTGTATTCGATTGCTAGTTGTCTACAATACCCTTATTTGATTCTTTACGTTTGTTGAAGACAAGGTGTCTTTCTAGGACGCCATTATTCAGTTTATGAATCCTATAGTACCTACCTCTGATCCGCTGCTTAATGATTTACGTAGTCTCATTGCTCAGTCACGTCAACAAATAGCCTCGGTTATTAATGCTGAAATCACCCGGTTGTATTGGGCTATTGGGAAACGAATCCATGAGGACATATTAAATCAGGGTCGAGCGGAATATGGTAAGCAAACGATCCGTCGACTCAGTGAGCAGTTGATCACTGAATTCGGCCGAGGATTTAGCGTCGCTAATTTGACCAATGCCGTTGAATTAGCCCGATTATATCCCGATGCGCAGATTCTTCAGACACTGTCTGAACAATTCACTTGGTCCCATTTTGTCACGTTTGTTACCATCAAAGATGAGTTGAAACGAGACTTTTATATGCAGATGGCGCGGTTGGAGCGCTGGAGTGTACGGACGCTCCAGAAGAAGATAGATGGTATGCTGTATGAACGTACGGCGATTTCACGGTTACCTGAAGAAACGATCAGACAAGAATTAGCCCAATTGCGGGAAGATAATCAACTCTCACCCGACTTAGTTTTTCGAGATCCCTATGTACTGGACTTTTTAGGACTAGAGAATAACTACTCTGAACAGGAGCTGGAAGATGCAATCTTGTCAGAACTTCAGAAATTTATAATCGAGTTGGGAAGCGACTTTGCCTTTATGGCCAGGCAGAAGCGCATTGTCATCGACGGAGAAGATCACCGAATTGACTTATTGTTCTATCATCGTCGATTGCGTAGACTCGTAGCTATCGACCTGAAGTTAGGTCGCTTCAAAGCTGCGTATAAGGGACAAATGGAGCTTTATTTAGGGTGGTTAAAACAGTATGAAATGCTTGAAAGTGAGGCCTCTCCGATTGGCCTAATTTTGTGCGCTGAGAAAACACGGGAGCACATTGAACTGATGCAATTGGACAAAGGTGATATCCGAGTTGCTGAATATTTAACTCATCAATTACCAACCACCGTATTGGAGCAAAAACTGCACTTAGCTATTGAACAAGCTCGTCTGCGATTAGACTTTCCGAAAGATGAGGAGTAGAATCAATCAATAGCAACATTGACTAATAGCAGAGAGCAAACGACTACTAAAGCAGCTAGCGCGACAAAATTCGTTCAGAAAAAGCTTGAAGCGAGTCAAAACCCTGAACTATTAAACTGAACGAGTTTATTGAACGCAAAAAGGGCCGTTTCTAACCCATTCCCTCCTACCCGACTACCGTTCAGAAAAACGTCCGAATAAAATCAGGACAAGACAAACCTTTAAATCGTTTTGGGAAGTCTAACTTGATGCAAAATCCTTAGCTCGGGGGATTGTTGGACCAGTATACACGCTGAAAGCAGACCCATGACTGCAAAAAAGTAGTAAGCAAATTTTATAATAGAGTTTATTTAGTCTAGTAATCAGCCAGTAAAGCTTCCTCAGAGGATAGCTGATTGTAATGCTCTTTATTGAAGCGGTATAAATAAGGGGCTTTGTTGGCGGCACCGGTGTACTTTTTCTCCAGCCGTTCCAATACGTTCAGGCGCAGAATTTTCTTGGGAAAGTTGTTTTGCGCAAAGCGTTTGTTGAAAATGGCTTCGTAGAGGTCCTGCACTTCCTGCATCGTGAAGGTGTCGGGAAGCAGGTTAAAGGCACTGAGCTTTTGGTCAAGGGTAAGTCGAAGCGTTTTCAGCGCTTCTTTAACCATCTCGTTATAATCCATGATCATCTTTGGTACTTGCTTGACAGGATACCATTCTATGGACTCATCGAGATTCGTTTTATGCGGAATGACTTTACTGATGTCCACCAAAGCGTAATATCCAATGGTTATAAACCGTCGGGTATACCAGTCATAGTCCTTTTGGCGCAACTCCCTATCAAATAGCAAGAGCGGATTGTCGGCATTCAGCTCAACAAGCCGGTCCAGAAAAGTACGACTGCTTCGATTGGCCTTACCCATGACCTGAAATTGCTCCAGAAACACATCGGTGATGCCCGTACGGTCGTAGAGTATACGCTTGGCTGCCGCATCTATGTCTTCGTCCTGATGAATAAAACCACCGGGAAGCCCCCAAAAATCACCTTTATAGGCGAGTTTAGGCACTAATACCTTTAGCTGCCGATTCTGATAACCAAAAATGACGCAGTCAATCGAAACCTGCTGGATATAGTTCTTATCACTAATTGAATTCATATCAGTAGTTAGTATTCTTTAAAGACATTCGGTTTACAGGGTCCGATTCACAGGAGATAGGAGTGGCCTACCAGTGTTAAAAAAGTGGGGCGGTATTGCCGTAGCACACCAGCTCAAATGAAGACGGTGTGCTACGGCAATCTTAAAACTACAACTTTTGCTTCATCCTAGAAATCCTTAGGTAGGTTTTCCAACGATCTCTTCATTTAGTCCAACGTGACCGTAAGTAGTGGGCTGCCGCCTTTGGTTTGCGGTCACGGGTGAATACTCCTTTGTAATTCATGCCGCCAAATCGGATGATCCCCTGTCCGGTTTTGAAATCCGAGAAGGCCCATACGTGCATACCCGTAATGTAATCGCGCGACTGGGCGAAGTCGAGGTACATCTTCAAAAAGTTGGCCTGGAACTCCTCGGTGAACATCTCGGGGTCATCCGCGTGCATACCCGGGTAGGTATCGGCTCCAAACTCCGTATAAATTATAGGCTTGTTATAGCGTTTGTGCAGGGCGTCAGCCTCCAGCCCTAGGATACGAGCGGCCCCCGCCATATCGCCTGCGTGGGAATACCATCCATAATAGCGGTTGATACACATGACGTCGCCCAATCCTACCCATTCCAGGGGTCCTCCCATTGCTCCTACCAGTGTAGCCAGCCGGGTGTTATCTTTCTGTTTGACTAATGCGAAAAGCTCTTTAAAGAGGTCAATGCTTTTCGGGGTAGCCGAGCGGTCAGCCGAACTGCCAGCCAAGGTTACCTCCTTTGGGAACGGTTCGTTGGCTACGCACCACATAATGACCGAAGGGTGGTTTTTGTCGCGGGTTATCAGTTCGTTAATGTACTGTTTGCACATCGCCTGCCGGGCGGCCAGATCGGTCGTATCGCCATGGAAATAAAGCCCCACCGCCGGAATTTCGTCGATAACCAGAAACCCTTCCCGATCCGCCAGGCGCATATACTCCTCGTCGTAAGGATAATGCGACGTACGGAATGAATTGGCACCCACCCATTTCATGAGCGAATAATCCTTGACGATAACCGGATTGGCTGTACCCCGGCCAAAAATCGGGAAATCTTCGTGCTTACCAAAGCCCTTCAGGAAGATGGGTTTCCCGTTGAGCAGCAACTGCTTGTCGTTGGCACTGATCGTACGTACGCCCGTTTCAAGCGTATAGTGATCGAGTGTTGTTTTGGTATCGCCAATGTTTACGTCAACCTGATACAAATAGGGGTCTTCGGGTGACCAGAGCCGAACATCAGGAATAGAAAGGGTTGTCGTAGCGGCATTGCCAGTAAAGCGGATCGGCGCTTCGTATTTCTTCCCATTTCCGGTAATGAGAATTGTACCCCGGCTGGCTTTGCCTTCGGTCAATACGCTGATCTCCACACTGCCAGTCGTACCCGTAAAGGTAGTTTTAACCGTGATGTCTTTAATGACCGTTACGGCAGGCACTGAATACAACCACACATCGCGATGCAAACCGGCGAACGGAAAGAAGTCATAGTTTGATTTGGGATAGTTCGTAAAGGGACTCCCGGGTACGTTACCCGTTGGTACCCGGGAGGGTTTAAGCATATTCTCAAGCTGAACCGTAATGCGGTTAGGGGCTCCCCAGTTTACGGCAGAACTAATGTCAAAGGCAAACGGCAGATTGCCTCCTTCGTGCTGGCCGACCGGCTTACCGTTAATCCACAGTTTAGCGGCATAGGTAGCTGAGCCCAAACGAATAAAGATACGCTGCCCTTTCCAGCTACTAGGTACGTAGGTTTCTTTCTGATACCAAACCATACCTAGGTAATCTCGGCTGTCGGTAAATTGCTCATTCCAACTACCTGGTACGGCAATGGAGCGAGTAGCCGTCAGGCCATTCTGCCAGCCTTCTTTTTCGCCCACCTCCATCGAGTCTTTTTTGAACTGCCACATGCCCGACAGGCTCAACGTATTTCGAAACTCATTCTGATGGGGAAATAGGGCAATATGTGCCGGATCGGCGTTAGCAAACGACTGAGCCAGTCCCGGGCTCCAACCAAAGAGGGCGAGCAGTACAAGTAGGTATCTTGAGATCATGTTGAAAAAATTAACGAATGGAACCGACTAGATGAACATTGCACTGCAAAGATATAGAATTGAAAAAAAATATTATCTACCAAGGTAGATAATAATGGAATTTTTTTTATACGTTTGTTGTGTCATTATCATATCTTCTGTTTATATGCAAGCTAAACGATTGTCTGTCAACTTTTTAATGGCTATGTTATGGCTACTTCTACAGGTTACCTTTGCCCAGACGCCAAAGACAAATGTGTTAGTCTTTAGTAAGACGGTCGAATTCCGGCATGAGTCCATCGAAACGGGAAAAAAAGCGCTGGCAAAAATGGCTTCTGAGAAAAGCTTTGGTGTAGTTTTTACCGAAGATGCGGGCCAGTTTAACGAGTCAAGTCTGAAAAAGTACAATACGGTCGTTTTCCTCAATACAACGGGTGATGTGCTGAACTCGGACCAACAGGTTGCTTTTGAACGGTATATTCAGGCCGGTGGCGGCTATGTGGGCGTACACGCGGCAACGGATACCGAGTACGGTTGGCCCTGGTACGGGAAGTTGGCGGGCGCGTATTTTCTGGATCACCCCACGCCCGATAACGTGCAGAAAGGGAAGTTTATCGTGGCCATGAAGAATCAATGGTCTACCAAAGGCATGCCCGATTCCTTTGAACGGGCCGAGGAGATCTATAATTTTAAAGACATTTCGCCAAAAATCAATGTTGTACTCACTGTCGACGAGACGAGTTACCGAGGGGGGAAAAACTCGAATTTTCATCCCATAAGCTGGTATCAGGAATACGACGGGGGGCGCTCATTCTACACGGCGATGGGTCATACGAACGAAGCCTTTACTGACCCGCTGTTTCTGGGTCATCTTTGGGCGGGCATTCGCTATACGACTGGTGGAGATGCACCCCAACCACCCGATTATTCGAAGGCTCGGCCCGAAGAGAACCGTTTTAGTAAAGTTATTTTAGCTGAAAAGCTGGACGAACCGATGGAACTGAGCGTACTGAATGATGGTAGAGTTCTATTCATTCAGCGGAAAGGGGACGTAAAGCTGTACAATACCAAAACCAACCAGCTTAAAACCATTGCTACAATTCCAGTCAGCTTAAACTATGTCAGTAAAGAAGGAAAGGAATCTACAGCCGAAGATGGGCTCTTAGGCCTCAATAAAGATCCAAACTTCGCTCAAAACCATTGGATTTATCTTTATTACTCACCGGCTGGCTCTGAACCCAAGAACGTATTGGCCCGATTTGAACTAAAGGGTGATGAGTTGGTCCTGGCGTCGAAGAAGATTCTCTTGGAAATAGCGACCCAGCGCGAAGAGTGCTGCCACACGGGCGGTTCAATTGCCTGGGACAAAGCCGGTAATCTGTACTTATCAACGGGTGACAACACCAATCCGCATGCCTCCAATGGGTATAGCCCAAGCGATGAGGGTGTAGGTCGAAGTGCCTGGGATGCCCAAAAATCATCGGCGAATACGGCTGACTTACGCGGTAAAATCATCCGCATTAAACCACAGCCCGATGGGACCTATACGATTCCTGACGGAAATCTCTTTCCAAAGGGTACGCCCCAAACACGCCCCGAAATATATACCATGGGCCACCGTAACCCCTTCCGCATTTCGATTGACCAGAAAACAGGTTACGTATACTGGGGAGAGGTAGGTCCTGACGCATCCAAACCAGATTCGACCCGAGGCCCTGCTGGTCAGGACGAAGTCGGACAAGCCCGAACAGCTGGCAACTTCGGTTGGCCCCATTTTGTCGGGGATAATAAAGCCTATACAAAATTCGATTTTGGGGCTGGTAAAGCCGGAGCTAAATGGGATGCCAACAAGCCAACGAATACGTCACCTAATAATACGGGTTTGACGGAGCTTCCTCTGGCTCAAAAAGCCTTTACCTGGTATCCGTACAGTACTTCTACCGAATTTCCACTGGTGGGAAGTGGGGGCAGGAATGCCATGGCTGGGCCTGTCTATTACGCCGATGAAGTCAAAAACACACCTCATGCTTTTCCTGCCTATTACAATGGAAAACTCCTGATTTACGATTGGATGCGGGGCTGGATTATGGCCGTAACGATGGATAAGCTTGGAAATTACCAGTCCATGGAGCGGTTCATGCCCAGTTATACCTTTTCCAACCCAATGGATATGGAATTTGCCGCTGACGGGGATCTGTACATGCTTGAATACGGATCAGGCTGGTTTACCCAAAACGATGATGCGCGCCTGATTCGGATTGAATACAACCCAGGCAATCGGAAGCCAAACGTACAGATGACGGCAAATAAACTGGGTGGGTCGGCTCCGCTGAATCTAAAACTCAGCGCCAAAGGAACCACTGATACGGACGGTGATCCGCTAACCTATTCCTGGCAAATTACTTCCCGGACTGGAGGGTCCAGGCGGTCAGCCGGTTATGTTGGAGGAGGCAAAACCGGCTTTGTTAAAGTAGCCAAAACATCCGATGTAAGCCTGACCCTTGCTAAAAAAGGCTTATACAAAGCCACGCTGACCGTCAACGACGGTAAGGGCGGCATTTCATCCCAATCGATGGATATTACTGTGGGGAACGAAGCTCCCCTACTGACCGTCAATATGCCCAGTGGCAATAATTCATTTTATATTCCCAACAAACCGTTCCACTATACTGTCAACGTAACGGATAAAGAAGATGGAATACTGGGTAAGGGTATCGACCCCGAACGGGTGGCCGTCACTATCAATTACTTATCCGAAGGATATGACAAAGTGGCCGTTGCACAGGGCCATCGTTCGGCGGATGTCGGCGCATTGTTGTCTGCTGGCGGAAAACTCACCGAAGCCAGTGACTGTAAAGCGTGTCACAGCCTGAATAAAAAGTCGATTGGGCCTTCCTACTTGGAGGTAGCGTCAAAGTACAAAGATGATAAAACTGCTTTGGAGCGGTTGACGAAGAAAGTTATTGCGGGGGGGAGTGGTGTCTGGGGCGAAACCGCTATGGCCGCTCACCCACAACTGTCAACCGCCGACGCAGCCCAGATGGTCAACTACATCCTCAGTGTATCGAGTGAAGCAGCTACCAAAACTACGCTCCCCGTGAAAGGTACTTATGTAGCCAATCTGCCTGCTGGTGACAAGGGTAAAGGAGTATATATCTTGCGGGCCGCCTATGTAGACAAAGGAGCCGATGGCCTGCCTACTCAAAAAGTGGAACAGACACTCGTGCTGAGAAACACCAGCGTTGATACGCACGGTTTTGATGACTATAAGGATGTTAGAAAAGTAGCTGGGGGCGGGGCCAACCTGCTTATCGCTTCTAAATCTGGTTCCTATATAGTTCTCCGACAGATCGATTTGCATGCCATTTCTGAATTGCGGCTTCGGGCTATGGCACCAAAAGCGCAAATCAACACCATTGGTGGAAAAGTGGAACTTCGCCTGGACAGTCCAACGGGTAAGCTGATCGGCGAATCTCAGATACTGGAAGCGGGTGCCAGTTTAACCCAGCTTCACGTTCCGGTCCAATTGCCGGACCGTTCCGACCAGGCCCCTCATGATGCCTATGTGGTATTCGTTAATCCTAAGCCGGAACAAGGTTCATTAATGATTGTGATGAGCACTGAATTTATCCTGAACGATCCTAAACCGGAATAGACCTGATGGGTTATTTTCAAATTTGTTAAATCGATGCTGATTAAAGACAAACAAAACCCAATAAACCTCCTCACCCTGACTAATTAACCTGATTCGATACATGAACCGATTTTATAGCAAAGGACTGGCACTTTGGGTCTTTATTCTGGCTCAGGGCTACAGCCAGGCACAGTCTAAAGGCCCCGATCTTCTCCAGCAAAACTTCATCACACCGAACCAGGCGGCCCGCCCCCGCGTGTGGTGGCACTGGATGAACGGGAATATTAGCAAAGGCGGCATTCATAAAGACCTGCTGTGGATGCACCGGTCGGGTATTGGTGGCTTCCAGAATTTTGACGCGGGAATGATTACCCCCCAGATCGTGACCAAGCGCTTGAGTTACATGACTCCTGAGTGGAAAGATGCGTTTCGTTACGCCACCCGGCTGGCCGATTCATTAAAACTGGAGATGGCCATTGCGGGCTCACCGGGCTGGAGCGAGAGTGGAGGGCCCTGGGTAACGGCCAAAGATGGTATGAAGAAATTAGTGTGGCGTGAGATGCGGGTAAAGGGCGGACAGTCACTGAGCGTCAACTTACCCAAACCCCCCGCCACTACGGGCGACTTTCAGAATGTTCCTCTATCAGCGCAGTCTTCCGGTCTGAGTGAAAAACCTCCTACCCCCCCGGAGTATTACGAAGACATAGCGGTGGTTGCCTACCGCCTGCCGGCTGCTGATATTTCGTTAACGGAACTGAATCCAACCATTACCACCAATGACGGCAGCTTCACCCTGGAGCAGCTTACTGACGGAGACCTGGCTACTACCAACCTGTTGCCCAGAGACTCGGTAGCGGGCTACGGCTGGATACAATTTGCGTTTGCCCAACCGCAGACGATAAAAGGGGTTAGTGTCGTGGGAGGAGGAACCCGGTCAGCCTTTGGCATAACCATACAAACGAAAGACCGGAGTCTGGAAGCCAGCGATGATGGCGTCAACTTTCGCCGGATCGCTTTTATTCCGCTCGGTATCATTGCCCAGCAGACCATTACCATTCCGCCAACAAGGGCCAAATACTTTCGGGTGACGTTCAAAAATCCATCAGCGGCTCCTGGCTTCGGGGCCATGATGGGGGCCAGCCGGCAAGCACCCAAGCCACCAGCGGGTACCTCCATTGCCGAGGTTGTGCTGCACCCCGTTACCCGTATCAACCATTTTGAAGAAAAAGCCGGTTTTGCCACCGCCACTGATCTCGCCAGCCATCTGACACCAGCCAGCGCTGATATTATTGCCGAAAGGGATGTGATCGATTTGACCGGCAAACTGAATGCCGACGGAGCCCTCAACTGGACCGCACCAGACGGAAATTGGAAGATCGTGCGGTTTGGTTATTCGTTGACGGGCAAACAAAACCACCCGGCCTCGCGAGAAGCCACCGGGCTAGAAGTCGACAAGCTCGACGGTCGCGCGATCCGGGACTATTTCACAACTTACCTGAACCAGTACAAAGATGCTACCGGTGGGTTGATGGGGGCGCGTGGGCTGCAATACATCGTCACCGACAGCTATGAGTCCGGCCAGAATAACTGGACACCGCTGATGGCGCAGGAATTTGCCAAACGGCGCGGGTATGAGCTACTGCCCTGGATGCCGGTCTTGACCGGCCAGGTTGTGAAAAGCACTGAAGCCAGCGAGAAGTTTCTGTGGGATTATCGGAAAACCATCGCCGAGTTGATCGTCGAAAACCATTATGATCAACTCACGACGATTCTGGCGAAGTACGGCATGAAGCGCTATTCCGAGTCACACGAGAATGGCCGTGTGTTTATCATGGACGGTATGGACGTGAAACGAACCGCAGCCGTACCGATGTCAGCGATGTGGACACCGGGGCCGGGTGGCTCCTCGCTCACGATGGCGCAGGCCGACATCCGCGAATCGGCGTCGGTATCGCACCTGTACGGTCAAAATCTGGTAGCTGGCGAGTCGCTGACATCGATTGGCTTCGGCGGCAATGCCTGGGCCTACTCCCCCGAACGGCTCAAACCCACGGCCGACCTGGAAATGGCCAATGGATTGAACCGGTTCGTGATTCACACGTCGGTGCACCAACCGGTCGACGATAAAATCCCCGGCCTAAGTTTGGCTATTTTCGGGCAGTGGTTTAATCGGCACGACACCTGGGCTGAGCAGGCCAAAGCATGGACCGATTACCTCGCCCGCAGTTCGTACCTGCTCCAGCAGGGCAAGTTCGTGGCCGACGTCGCCTACTACTACGGCGAGGACAACAACATCACGGGTTTATTCGGCGCCAAACT
Source organism: Spirosoma endbachense (assembly GCF_010233585.1). NCBI lineage: Bacteria > Pseudomonadati > Bacteroidota > Cytophagia > Cytophagales > Cytophagaceae > Spirosoma > Spirosoma endbachense. Next base: position 9,431,737 of record NZ_CP045997.1, on the reverse strand, counting down.
CCCCGACATACCGACGGGTTACAATTACGATTTCGTTAACCCGCACGCGCTCATCAACCTGCTTTCAGTGAAAAACGGCAAGCTCGTTACCCCTTCCGGGATGAGCTACCGGATGATGCATCTGGACAGCAATGCGCGGAACATGTCACTCCCGGTGCTCCGCAAAATCGCTCATTTGGTGAAAAACGGAGCCGTTATCAGTGGGGTGCGGCCGGAGAACTCCCCCGGCATGAATGACGATCCACAGGAATTTACCCGACTGGTGACTGAAGTTTGGGGGAGTAACAAGCCAAATGTGCATACCGGTAAAACGGTAACTGAGGTACTTAACGCCTTACACATTGTACCGGATTTTGAATACACCAAACCGCAAGCCACTACCCAGTTACTTTATGTACACCGTAAGGTAGCGGACGGTGATGTCTACTGGGTAAATAACCGTAGTGACCTACTGGAGACTCTGAAGGTTACCTTCAGAGTCTCCGGTAAAGTGCCCCAGATCTGGCACCCCGAAACAGGCCGGATGGAAGCGGCTTCGTACCGGATAGCGGATGGTCGCACGACGGTTCCCCTACATCTTGCCCCCAACGACGCCGTATTTGTGGTGTTTCGCACATCGACCACTCAGATGTCGGTTACGCTTCCTGAAGTGACCGAAAAAGAAGTAGCTACGCTCGAAGGGAGCTGGAATGTGACTTTTCAATCAAACCGGGGTGCACCCAGAGAGTCTACCTTCGACAAGCTAGCCTCGTACACGGAGAATCCTGACGCAGGAATCAAGTACTTCTCCGGTACGGCTACCTATACCAAAGCCATAACCCTACCCGTCACGGCCAACGGTAAGGGAGTTGAATTGTGGCTCGATTTAGGGGAGGTCAAGAATCTGGCTGAGGTTATTGTGAACGGGAAATCGATGGGTATTGTCTGGAAAAAGCCGTTCCGGGTAAACGTATCGAACACCCTTAAACCGGGCGAAAACAAATTGGAGGTTAATGTCACCAATTTGTGGGTAAACCGATTGATTGGTGACGCGCAGCCGGGCGTAACGAACAAGCTCACCTACGTCACCATGCCGTTTTACCAGGCAAATTCTCCCTTACAATCATCGGGATTACTAGGACCTGTGAAGCTCTTGTCCCGGTAACTAGTCAACTAACAGGTACTATCCATATGGTTAAGAAACCTACTGTATTGCAATGATTTGAGTCAGCATCTTTGCTCAGTTCATTACCATTAACCAACTATACCTCATCGCAATGTCTGTAATTATTGTAGAAAATGTAAGCAAGAAATACGTTATTGATCACAAAAAAGGTAAAGGTTCCAATACGTTACGTGACCTACTCGCAGAAAATGTCCGGCAGTTTTTTGGGGATAAGGAAAAAAAGAATGCTACCCAAGAAGAATTCTGGGCCCTTCGTGATGTAAACTTTGAAATTGAACAGGGGGATCGGATTGGTATTGTCGGTCATAATGGAGCGGGTAAATCAACCCTTTTAAAAGTCCTTAGTAAAATTATTGAGCCAACGAGTGGATCAGTCCGGATTCGCGGCCGGGTAGCCTCGTTACTGGAGGTTGGAGCAGGATTTCACCCAGAACTGACAGGCCGGGAAAACATCTATCTCAATGGGGCTCTGATTGGCATGTCGCGTAGTGAAATCCGTGCGCAATTCGATGCAATTGTCCAATTTGCCGGTATTGAGAAGTTTCTGGACACACCCGTTAAGCGCTACTCATCCGGGATGTATGTTCGTCTGGGGTTTGCCATTTCATCTCATCTCAACGCCGAAATTATGATCCTGGATGAGGTATTGGCGGTGGGCGATGCTGAATTTCAACGAAAAAGTCTGGCAAAAATGCGTGAAAACGCAGATAGTGGTCGCACAATCCTGTTCGTCAGTCACAACCTGACAGCGGTGCAGGCATTTTGCAATAAAACACTGTATTTTGAAAAGGGTCGGTTAATTGAGCAGGGAGAAACCAACCAGATTATTACTTCTTATCTCAGTAAAATTTCTCAATACCGACCCCTGCGCCAATGGGATACGCCCGAAGAAGCCCCTGGCAATGATCTGGTGCGCGTTAAACACATTGAATTGATTCCTGACTATCAGGAGGAGTTAACACACATTGATGTTCGGACGCCCATGAGGTTTCGGTTTGAATTCTGGAATAGGATGGATCGGGCCAACCTGAACCTGTCAATGCACCTAAATTCATTAACTGGCGAATGCATCTTCAACGTAGGCTCACGATCGCAGCCTTACGGCAAAGGGCTTATTGTGGGCGAATGCCAAATTCCGGGTTATTTCTTAAACGACGGGTCCTATACAATCTCGATCATGATTGTAAAAGATACCGTTACGCCTTTATTCACCCTGGAAGAAGGGATTACCTTCGAGGTTAAAGATTATCATGAAGGGATATTAGTAGACGGCAAATGGCCGGGCTATCTCCGACCTCAATTCCCCTTCACCATGGGGATGGTGGAACCTAGCACTTAGGGCTAAGTTTGGGTCAGTTGACCAAAACAGACAAAATCTCTGCTGTCCGTAAACGGCTCGCAGCAATTATCCATTTTGCTAGCCATATTTTTTGTTTATCTCAAGCGAATTTTTTGAACGGCTATCGACAGACTATTCAGCGGTTTTTAACCGATAAAATACGAAAAATTAGAGTCTACGATAGGTTTTAGGCTTATACGGTTCAATGATGCGTGCCTAAATTGAGGATCTGAACGGCCGGGTGACTTCTCAAATATTACTATAATAACAAGTGCCTGAAACACAAATAATAAGATATAATCTATATAAGAATTAAAAGAAAAAAATAAAATCTACTATGGTAGATAATAATGGTATTTTTCTTTTATATTTGTTGTGTCATTATAATATGACCGATTGAGATGCAAGCCAGACCCGTAAGCGTCAATTTCTTAATGACAGGTCTTTGGCTATTTGTTCTGGCGGCTTTATTCCTAGTGCCTAAAGTCATTGTGCCGGTCGTGTTACTAAAGATGACGGGCGGTCGGGCGATGTGTTGAACCCAGACCTGCAGGTCGCCTTTGAGCAGTGTATTCACATGGGTTCCTGTTCTACTAGGGGTAGCAACGTGATGAAATTACCTGAAAGCATTATACCGGTAACATTCGTATCGGCCGGGTGCCGGGTGACCTGTAATGATTTGGAATACCAGTTACGGTGTGTTCATTGGCTAATAGCCGAGCGAGGCTACTTTTTATTTAATCGAATTACTAAATGTAACCTACGCCTGAAATGACACTAACCTAGTACCTGATCCCCACGTCAATGTTTGGTATTGTAGACTGTTTGTAGCCTGCGGAGTAGGCTGATGGGGTGCTGTATGCCTTTTAAAAAGCTTTTTAGTCCAATTTATAAACTATATTATCGTTTTTGTTTATTTAATTTCCTTTTTCATTATGAACAAGCAACTCTATTTTTACTGGTCCAGAAAAGCGTTAAGGCCAATTTCTGGACTCATTTTCTTCCTGATTGTCAGTTGTCAGGTGGCCTTTGCTCAGTCATCTATTCGTGGAAAAGTAACTGACGCTAAAGGAGAATCTCTGATAGGCGTAAGTGTGAAAGTGAAAGGTAGTGGCCAGGGTACGGTCACCGATGCGACGGGTAGCTACCAACTTTCAGGTCTTTCTCCGGCCACAACCCTCGAATTCAGCTTTGTGGGTTTCGTATCGAAAGAACTACTGGTTGGTTCCCAGACGGCAATTAATGTAACGCTGGCCGAAAGTGCGTCCGATTTGGATGAAGTGATCGTCACCGGTGTATTCGACAAGCGGAGCCGGATGGAATCGTCTGTCGCCATATCCGTACTTTCGGCTAAACTCCTTCAATTGCAAGCTCCCCTGAGTGCAGCCGATTTGCTCAAAAACGTACCGGGCGTATTTGTCAACTCGTCGACGGGGGAAATCCGCAATACGGTCAGTTCACGGGGCGTGAACGTGGGCGGCAACGATGTCTCCAATGGGTATTACTATGTATCGATGCAGGAGGATGGACTACCCGTCACCAATGCAACCTACGGCAACTTTGGACCGGATTATTTTTTGCGTCCTGACCTTACCTTGGGTAAGTTGGAAGCCGTTCGGGGTGGCACCGCTTCCATCCTGGGAAATAATGCGCCGGGAGGCATTTTCAATTACGTTTCTAAAGTGGGTGGCCAAACGATGGAGACCCAGGCCCGGGTAAAATATGGCTTGGAAGGCAACGGAAAAAACCCGTATTACCGGGCTGATATGAATGTCGGCGGCCCCTTAAGCAAAGACAAGACGCTCACCTTTAACGTCGGCGGGTTCTTTCGGCAGAATGACGGTGCCCGCTATGCTGGCTATCCGATGAATAACGGCGGTCAGCTAAAAGCAAACGTGGTGAAGCAGCTAAAAAATGGCTCCCTGAAACTGTACGGTAAATATTTAAATGATCACAATACCTTTTTTGAACAGTTGCCAACGGTGGATTTTAACAATCCCCACCTGGCACCCGGCGTCGAGCAAACCAACTCCGTATTGATTCCTCCCGTTACGGCTGACTATACCATCAACCAAACCGGGGAACGAAGCACTTACAATTCCCGCGACAAAATTCACTCGAAAGATCTCTCTATTGGGCTAAATTTCGACCATAGCTTCGGAAAAGGCTGGACGCTGGATAATAAGATTCGCTACGCTTATAAAACCTCGTATTGGAACACTACCTCCATTCCTTACCCATTTGCAATCGATAACGTGACCTTTTACGGGATAAATACGCTGGCGGGCAAACTGGGGACCTATTCGTTCCGTGATTTAGCCACCGGAACCGAACTGGCCAACGTTACCCAGGGTATTAATATCGTAAACGGAGCACCAGCGGGGCTTAAGTTTACAGTCAACAGCAGCAACTTACCCGGTGCCCAGATCCAGAAAAATTCTCTGTTGTTCAACCCCCTGATCGTGTTCGACAATCGGGTGAAGGAAACGATTGAACAACTCACGCTTACTAAGCGGCTTAGCCACATGAGTTTTACCGGTGGCCTGTACTATGCCTACTCTAGTGTCAAACGGCTTAATCCGAGCGGAATCGGAAACATGTTTGGGCAGATGCTAAACCCGCGCCCTCAACCGACGGCCATCGTTTATACTGACATGACGGGCAAGGTCTATCAGGTTACCAACCCGGATGGCATAACAGGGGGCTCGGGCAAAAGCGTGGCTACGAATCTGTTCGATCTAAGCTTAAACCAATTGGCAGGCTTCTTTGGGCATAACTGGGAAGTTACGGACAAACTTAATTTCGACTGGGGCATTCGCTTCGAACGTATACGGGTAAGCGGTACCAACCAGATTGCCTCGGCAACCACGTCCACCGACGGGGGTACGGACAAAAATCCCCTGACGCTCTACGACAATATGGGCGGAGCAATCACTGCGACGGTGCCCTACGACAAAACGGTTAAAACGATTTCCTATTCGGGGGGATTAAATTACAAGTTCAGCGATCAATTGGCTGTGTACGCCCGGTATTCACAAGGCCGTAAAGCGCCAGATCTGGGTTTATATCTCAACGCTCAATCATCCGTCACCGCCGATTATCTGAACCCAATTGCCCAAAGTACCCAACAGTATGAAGTGGGTTTCAAAGCCAAAAAAGACCGGTTTTCGCTCTTCGTTACGCCGTTTTATAGTCTATTAGGCAACGTACCTCAGCAGGCTCTTGGTCAGGAATCAGCCGATGTAACCTCCACCTACACGACCCCAGTGCTTTACAATAAGTTTGAAACCAAAGGGGTTGAAATTGAGGGGAATTACAGCCTAACCAAAGAGTGGAGTGTTCGAGCTGTCGCTACGTTCCAGAAATCAACGGCCGTCGACTTTAATACCTGGGTGCTGAATGGTAATGGACGGGCTGACGATCAGATTCAAAGCTATTCTGGCAATGAAACCGATTTTTCGCCCCGCCAGATTTTGCGTATCTCCCCAACGTACACCTCGGATAAGTTGTACGGTTCGATTGACTGGACATACATTGGTCGGCGGGCCGGTAACGTAGCGGACGTGTTTTACTTACCGGGTTTTGACCAGACCAATTTGAATGTAGGCTATAACGTTTCCCGCAAATTCCAACTCCAGGCCAACGTTAACAATGTATTCAATCAGAATGGGATCATGGGTTGGTCAGCGCCGGGTGGTTTTCCTGCATCACTGAACACGCAGGGCTTTACGAAGGCCCAACTGGAAGCTAATCCCAATGCTGTGTATTTCAGCCTGAGTCTGCCTCCCCGCTCCTACTTTTTGACAGCGACCTACACTTTTTAAAAAATAGTCCGTCCTTCAGAGGCTATCCTTTCAGTCTCTACACGGCAAAATTAGTCACTCAAACCAACTCGTTTTATATGAAAATGATCAGTAGTGCAATCAGTGTTTACCTCGTGGTGTACGCACTATTTTGCCCCGCAATTGGTTTCGGGCAGAAGGCTCCCGTTCAGCAAAAAAATTATGCCCTTACGCCGAAGCTGCCACCGCCACCCAAGCCAGAAGCCTTCACCGTCTCGACAATTCCTTTGCCCGATAGTGTCCTCGACGCCGTTTTGGTCAATTACCTTCCTGATGCCAAACACATCGTTATGGAGGTTACGCTGGCGGGCGCAAAAAAATCGAACCTGGCCGTTATGAAGGACGACGGCAGCGAATTCAAATGCCTGACCTGCAACCTGAAAGAGACTATCGGCGGAGAGATGCCCGTACCGCTGCCGGATGGTAAGCGCGTTTACACGCCAACGGGTATTCTGGAATGTAGCCCATCCATTCTGGATTGCAAACAGGCCCGGATTCTCCCCCTGGTCTACCCGACCATTCCGGGCGGGAAAACGATTGCCCGGATTGCCAGTAACATGTCGCAGGATGGCCTCCATGTAGCCTACACCCTGCTGGTAACCAGACCGATGCCAGGGGCACTGGTACTGGTTAGCGAGTTAACCCGCATATCGGACGAAAAAGGAGAGCGTTACGAACTGACCAAAACAAAAGTTATTGCGGGCGATAAGACGGCTCTGCCAGGGGCACCTGATTTCCGGCCCTTCTCCTTTGGCGGGGGCGAGGTAAAAAGCTTTGCCGGCATGGGGCAGTATCTGACCACCATCAGTGCATTTGAAGCGGGTAACTTCGACATTGCCAAAATCGACCTGACGACCGGTGAGGTTAGTCGGTTCACCCGGCATTATAGTTATGATGAGGGAGTATACCCTTCTCCGGACGGCAAGTGGTTTATTTTCCAGTCTCACCGCCACACGACGCGCATGGATGCCTTTAGTCTGATTCCCCGCCCGCTCATTGTCAATAATGCGCTGGCACCGGGAGTTGCCGAATGGCGGAACGAAGAAATTGAGGGCTCAAGGGATGCCCGGCGGTATTACGGCCTTACGATGACCGACCTGTATGGTGACCGGGCCCGATTATCCGGGGAGGGATATACCGGCCAGAACCTGACAACGGCAACGGATAACCTGACCCAATACAATCATTTTGGTAATTTAACCTGGCATCCCAGCAGTACCAGGGGGATTTTCTGGGAGCAGAAAGACCCGCGACAGGTCAAAAAAGGGGAAGCCTGGGGCCGTCTACGCATGATTACGTTCACGGCCAGAAAACCAACCACTCCGCTTAAGATCGTGACCCCGACGATGGACTGGGCCATTAATTTAGAGGACATCAAGCCGCTGGATACATCCAAGCAAGCCGAAGGAAAACTGGTTGGACTCGTTTCGGGGTACGCCAACATAAGCACCCATAAACCAACCTCACCCTCTGGAGAAACGGTCCTTAAAGTCGAATACGTAAATTTTTCCGATGATGGCCAATATGTGCTGAATGGGTCCGAAACGATCAGTAAAAAAACGTTTTGGGACGCCACCTGGAACGCCGACATCCAGGTAACGGGGAAACACAAAGGGTTTCTTAAAGTCGACAACGCGAAGTTTACCGGCAGAAGTCAGGGATCAGGTACCATTCGGACGCAATTGGACGACCGGAAAATTGAGGTCAATCTGTCCAAGGGCCTGCCAACTGGAGTACCGGGTGAACTTCGATGAGTTCCACTACGAATGCTGATGACGCTCCCAGGTGTCATCAGCATTCGTAGTGAACGACAATCCCTACGTGCAAGCACGTATATAGCTCGGTAGCCAACAAGTGAGTAGGGGTTAATTAAGTTCATTCTAAAAAGATAATCATGCAACTAGCCAATAAAACGATTGTCGTAACGGGAGCCGGGGGCGGTATTGGCCGGGAGTTATGCCTGCAACTGGTGCAACGGGGTGCCAACGTAGCGGGGGTAGATATCAACCTCGCCACGCTTGATGAAACGGGTCGCCTGGCCGGGGTCGGTCGGGACCGTTTTGCCGGATTTCAACTGGACATTACGGATGGGGAGAAGGTAAGCTCATTACCAGCCGAGGTGCTTGCGCACTTCGGTGTGGTTGACGGGCTCATTAATAATGCCGGGATCATTCAACCCTTCAAACTCGTCAATGACCTGTCAATGGACGCTATCAACCGGGTAATGGCCGTCAATTTTTACGGTACGCTCTACCTGACCAAAGCGTTTTTGCCCCACCTGCTGGAACGCCCCGAAGCGCACATCGCCAATGTATCGAGTATGGGTGGATTTCTGCCGGTGCCGGGTCAGACGGTCTACGGGGCCGCCAAAGCCGCTGTCAAACTGCTCACCGAGGGGCTATACGCCGAGCTGAAGGATACAAACGTGAAGGTAACCGTCATTTTTCCGGGTGCCATTGCCACTAACATCATGCAGAACTCGGGTCTGGATGTCCCCAACGCTGATGCCGGTAGCGACTCCCAATTCAAAACCCTGTCAGCCCGGCAAGCCGCGGATCAGATGTTGGCGGGTATTGAAAAAAATCAGTTCCGGGTTGTAATCGGTCAGGATGCCCGGGCAATGGATAAACTGTATCGGCTTAATCCAAAATACGCAGCTGATCTGATTCAAAAGAAGATGCGTTCTTTGCTGCGCTAACTGGACACCGTATTACACTTTGGCTACTATCCACACCACAAACCCGAGTTGAAATGGTAACTAATTTTATTTATTAGACTATGTAAACGGCTTTTGATTAAGTACTTCTCTCAAGATCAACTTGAAAAAAAGCGTTCATTTATACCTCCGAATAAATCCTGGCAATACAAAAAATTTCTTGTTGGTAATACGCGTATACCAGCCAGAAATAAGTGGGCAATACTGCGTTTGTGGCTAGTGATGCATCTGGTCTACTGGTCCAGCTTATTATACGTTTCATCATCAACAGGCTCTAACCATTCCGGTTTACCGGCTGTGATGGCGATATGTTCAAACCAGCTGTCTTTGGTCGCACCATGCCAGTGTTTAACCCCATCATGAGTAACAATTACATCACCCGCTTTAAGAGACTGAGCCGGTTTGCCTGCTTCCTGGTACCAGCCTTCGCCCCCCGTTACTAATAAAAGCTGGAAACCATCCCGATGAATGTGCCAGTTATTACGGCATCCCGGTTCAAAGGTTACATTCCCAACGCTAACACTCACTTGGGGATCAGCAATTAACGTTTTCAGGTAACTCTGGCCCACAAAATACTGGGCATAGGCGTCGTTTTTCTCACCTACAGGAAAAATAACGCCGTCTTTTACGTCTTCGTGTTTTGCCATTGTCGTGTCTCCTAATTTTACCAGGGTTGAGTGGTTGGTCCAATGGTGAACTCACTAATATTGGTATCGTCTGGTTGTTCAATCGCGAAGGCAACCACGTTGGCAATTCGTTCCGGTGAAATGCCATGTTGTTTGTATAAAGCCGTCATCCCCTCGGAAGTCGTCTTATCCGTAATCGTATCCAACAATTCGGTGTTAATAGCGGCTGGATAAATCGTTGCGGTGCGGATGTTGGTGCCTTCTAAGGCCGATTCTATCCGCAACACTTCCATTAAATCACGTACCGCCCACTTGGTGGCGCCATAAACCCCGCTGCCTGGGTATGCTTTAAGGCCAGCGACGGATGAGGTGGTAATAATGTGGCCAGACTTTTGCGCGGTAAAGGTTGGCAATACCGCTGCAATTCCATTTAATACTCCTTTGATATTGACATCAATCATCGTTTCCCACTCGTCCGTTTTTAAGGCGGAAAGGGGGGAACTGGGCATAATGCCAGCGTTCAGGAAGATCACATCGACACGGCCATACGTGTCTTTGGCCAGTTGAACCAGTTGCTTAGTATCGTCCGCATTAGCTACATCGATCACTTTATAAATAGCTTGTTCGCCATTTGCTTGAATTTCCTCTGCTAATTTTGCCAAACGATCTTCACGCCTGGCACCCAGTACAACTTTTGCCCCTTTGGCCGCCAGTACTTTTGCTGTCGCTTCACCAATACCGGATGAAGCTCCCGTAATAATGACCACTTTGTTTTTAATAGTTGACATAATGAATCGTTTTTTACTGTTCAAGGGTAATTCCGTTTACACAAGCCAATGCGTTACTGTTCGGGAGAAATCCACATAGGGAAGGCAATGGCCATCTGTACGGCTAATCCTTTTTCTAGACGGGTTACTTCCTTTACCAGCTTTGGGTTTTCGATAGGCAGCGATAAATTCTCTTCGTTGATTATCGTATTGACTTCGTTGAACTCATTTAACGTTCTAGAAAAATTGATATAGGGAGTACTACGAATGGTTTTAGATCAAGATTTTTTGACATACCTATCCCATCCAGGAATAGCCCCGGGATCGACTTCATCCGTTTTAATCAAACAATGGAAAGCTTTATTTAGTCGGCTTGCGCGCGTCCAGGACCTTGGTCAGAACCTGCTGAACCGTATTGGCCTGTTGTTTTCCGACGCTGGTTTCAATCAGCGAAATCATCGCTTTCAGTTGCGATTCGCTGAGGCCTACCTGCAGGCCGGCTCCCAGGTGAAACTGCAACTGAGACTCAACACCGGCCATACTGGCAAGGCTCGAAATGGTTACCAGTTCCCGCTGTCGGTAGGTTAGCACGTCACGGCTGAATATATCGGCAAATAAGTGTTCTTTCAGAAAGGTATCGATGACTGGCGCGAAGGCATTGGCACCACTTTGGGCCGTTTTGTCCGGCTTGCCCATCAGGACTTCCAGCATTTTTTGGCCAACAGTGTACTTATTGGCCGTCGGGACTATTGGCGAAGCGTCTTTTCCCAATGAGTCGTTCTTACCCGCAGCTTTCCGTTGGTCAACAACGCTCATCAACGCATTGATGCCATTCAGGCTACGGGGAAAGCCGCAGTAGGCATAGAGTTGCACGAGCACTTCCTTAATTTCATTAATCGTCAGACCAGCCTCAAGCCCGGCGTTCAGCGCTTGTTTGAGCTTCGGAATGTCGCCCGTGGTAGTTAGCGCCGAAATAGTTACGATAGACTGCTGTTTGACATCTAAAGGTTCGGTAGACTTGGTTTGCGCGTGCATCGGGTAATTTATACTGACGAATAAGATGAACAGAATCAATACCAGAAGGGGTAAACTCCTCAGAATCCTAAAGGTTGATGTGACTTTATAATCGTGCATAACTGTATGGTAGCCACTTTTAGCTGTTAAACAGACAATTTCGGGACACCATTGGCCAACTTGACTTGTCTGATAGTTGGTTCTTAAGTGGACTAAGCCTGACCAGATCGCGAAACCTGAACTGCCACTAGCAGGTGAATAAAGGGCGAGGTTTCGCGATCTGGTCAATGTCTCGAATAATGATATCCTAGATAGATCGAAAGAGACTAGCTTGTCAGCTTACTTTTGGTCATATTCCTCATTCGTGACGGGCTGTAGCCATGTGACAATGCCTTTCTCCGTATTCGGAATAATATACAGGTGAGTCATCTTACTACTGGGGCTGGCTCCGTGCCAATGAACCACATTCGGCGGGCATTTAACCACGTCACCTTTCCGAATCACTTGCTTTGGTTCCCCTTTAATCTGATGATAGCCAATCCCATCCGTAACAATGAGGATCTGCCCGGCCGGATGAGAATGCCAGTTCGAGCGCGCACCCTTCTCGAAAGCCACACTGCCGGAAATAGTCGTAAAGATCGAGTCATTGGGGACAAGGCTCGTCACCCAAACGGTCCCCGTGAACGTGTCGGCGGGGCCTCGCGTTGCTGCCTGCGGACCCGTAACGATGTTAGCACGCTGACCCAGGATAGGTATACTAGCCATCAGGAAGACCATTAGCAGGAGACTATAGCGGCCTTTACTGACCATTTTCGAAGAGGATGCCAGATGTCCTGAAACGTGGGTTGTTCTGGTGGGGATCGAAATTTCCAGGATCGTTTGATTAGTTTTCATTGTTTCAATTACAGTGTCTTCACAACCTTTGCCGGTATGCCAGCAACAACGGTATTGGCTGGTACATCCCGACTTACGACCGCACCAGCGGCAACGATGGCGTTTTCACCTACGGTTACGCCGGGTAAAATAGTGGCCCCCGCCCCAATCCAGGCATTGCGTTTAATTACAATCGGCCGGGGAATTAACGTAGTTCGGTCGGTCGGGTCCAGCGGGTGGTTTTCAGAGGTCAAATTAACCCTCGGGCCAATCTGGACATCATCCTCAATCGTGATGCCGCCAATATCCAGAAACGAGCAGGCATGATTGATAAAGATGTTTTTGCCGAGCCGAATGAACTGGCCGAAGTTGGTATAAAACGGAGGAAATATCGTCGTCGACGCATCGATCCTAGTTCCGATTATGGTACTCAACTGGCTGCGTACCTGATCGACGCCCGTTGCCGTGGCATTCATCTCGACACATAGCCGGATGGTGCGAGAAACGACCTCGCCAAATTTGGTGTACTCCGGATCGTCCTTGCGTAGGAGTTCGCCGGCTAGCAGTCGTTGAAAAATATCGTTATTCACTTTTTTACTCAGCATTTTTTTTACTCAATAGGCCGCTGATTTTTAGGCTCAATAGGATTCAACTGATTTTTTCTGAATCAGAACGGATCATAGACATACTAAAAATCAGCGGTCAATTCTTTTTTTAAACAGTACGTAGCAACTTGTCTGGTGTAATAGGTAGGTCACGAACGCGCTGACCGGTCGCGTTGAAAACGGCATTGGCCACGGCTCCGGCAAAACCGATCAGGGCAATCTCGCCCATCCCTTTGGCACCCATCGGGTTGATAATCGGATCGGGCTTGTCGATCATGATCGTTTCAATGGCGGGTACGTCGGCGTGAACCGCTACGTGATAATCGGCCAGGTTGTTGTTCACAAACCGACCGAATCGGTGGTCGATGACCGCTTCTTCGGTCAGGGCCATGCCGATGCCACCTGCTACCCCGCCAATCATCTGACTGGCCGCCGTTTTGGGGCTTACGATACGGCCTGAATCGGCCACGCTAACCGCTTTGGCGACGCGCACCACGCCCGTCAGCGGATTGACGCGCACCTGGACGAAATGCACCGAAAACGAATACATCGAATACTTCTCCTGTTCCGGACTACCTTTCGAATCCCGAGTTTTGTCAATAACCGTCAGGTTGTTGGCCTGCATCAGCTCGCGTACGGCTATTTTTTTGCCTGGTTCCTTCTCGACCGAAAGCACCCCATCGGCCAGCGTCAGTTCGTCGGCCTGTCGACCAGCTAAGGGAGCACCCGCTTTGAGGGCCAACGCCATCAGGTCGTTTTTGACGCTTGTACAGGCATCATAAACCGCCGACCCCACCGCTGAGACGATGGCTGAGCCACCCTGCGTGGGCGCTTTGGGCAACGACGTGTCGCCGTATTCGACCTTGATGCGATTCATAGGCACGCCCAATACGTTATGCGCAATCATGGTCAGAGCTGTTCCGGTGCCTGGCCCAATGTCGGTCACGGCACTCTGAATAGTCAGTGATCCATCGGCTTTAAACAGAGCGCGGGCGCTGGCCTCCCAGCGGAAGGCGCTAAAAACGCCCGTACTCATGCCGTAGCCAATGAGCCAATCGCCGTCGCGGGTGCTGCCGGGCTGGTTCTTACGCTCTTTCCAGCCAATGGCGTCGGCCCCCCGCTGATAGGCTTCTTTGAGATTTTTGCTTGAATAGGGCCGGTTCCGTTCCGGATCGGTTTCGCTGTAGTTACGCAGGCGGAACTCGATTGGATCGAGGTTCAGTTTATGGGCCATCTCGTCCATGGCCGACTCCAGCGCAAACGCACCAGTGGCCTCACCGGGACCCCGCATCCAGATGGGTACGCTCCGGTCAAGCCGCACGATGCGGTAGCGGGTGCTCACGTTGGGGCAGGCGTACATGAACTTGGTCATGTTGACGGTCGCTTCAGTAAAGTCTTCGTAGCTGGCCGTTTCGGCGGTAGCCGCATGCGCGATGCCGATTAGTTTTCCGTCCTGGTCAGCACCCATGTTAATTGTCTGCACCGTATACGGCCGGTGACCCACCAGCGTAAACATCTGACTCCGGTTCATCACCAGTTTCAGAGGCCGATTGATTTTGCGGGCAATCGCGACGACCGCCGTTTCCTGCGGCCAGGTACGTAGTCCCATACCAAAACCTCCTCCCATGAACTCCGTATGCACGTGAATATTCTTCGGGTCCAGTTTAAAGGCTTGCGCCATGGCGTTTTGCGTAGCATTCACACCCTGCGTTTTGGCATAGATCATTAACTGCTTGTCGCCCGTCCAGTGGGCCAGAATGCCGTGCAGTTCCATGGGGTTGTGCACTTCCACGGGAATCGTATAGTTGGCTTCCAGGGTGACCGGAGCGGTTTTGTAGCCGTCGGCTGTTCCCCGCAAATAATTCCCTCCATCGGCTCCCCTGGGCGCCACACCTTCCGACACGTGTTTTTGCAGATTAGTGCGGGCTGTTTGTTTCGTATAGGTCGCTTTGACGAGTGAAGCTGCGTACGTGGCCCGTTCGTAACTGTCGGCTACTACCATGGCGATAGGCTGCCCATCGAACAGGATTTTGGGACTGCTTAGAATCCGGTATGTCTCCTCCGTTTTTGGTTTAGGGGGCGGCCCATCGGCTTCACCGCCAACGGGGGCATCCCAGCCCGGGATAGGTGGCATATTCTGGTGCGTAAATACACCCAGTACACCCGGTGCACCCTGCGCTTTTTTGGTATCAAGGCTAGTGATAGCTCCTTTGGCGATCTCGCTGCCGACGATGACACAATACGCCGTATTGGGTAGTTCAAAATCGGCGAAGTATTTGGCCCCGCCGGTCACTTTCATCCGCCCGTCGATTCGATCAATCGGTGGATTTTTTAAGTCTTTCGTCATGATCAGGCGGTTTTAGTGGCGGTTTTTAGGGCGTCAACAATCGAGTTCGGGGCCAGCGTTAGCTTGAAATCATTCTCACCGTAGCCTTTCGCTCCCTGCATGGCCAGCGAGGCCGCCTGTTTGAAGTTAGCTTCCGTGGCGGGTTTGCCTTTGAGAAATTCCTCAGCCGCCGTCAGTCGCCAGGGCTTGTGTGCCACCCCACCCATCGCCAACCGAACGTCCTGAATGGTTTTGCCTTTCATGTCCACTCCAACGCCCACCGATACCAGTGCGAAGGCATACGAGGCTCTATCCCTCACTTTCAGGTAGTGTGAATTATCCGCGAACCGGTTCGTGGGTAGATCGACCGACATAATCAGTTCGCCGGGTTGCAGCGTGTTATCTTTCTGAGGAGCGTCGCCAGGTAGCCGGTGAAACTCACTGAACGGAATAGTACGGTCGCCCTTGGGTCCCGACACGTTCACTGTCGCATCCAGTGCCACCAGTGCAATGCACATGTCGCTCGGGTGAACGGCAATGCACTTTCCCGACGCTCCAAAAATGGCATGCATTCGGTTGTGGCCACCAATGGCTCCGCAACCGGTTGGCCCATTGGCCTGCCCTTTGTCGGGACCAGCCTGAACGGGGCTTCGTTTATTGCAGGGCATCGACGTGTCGTAAAAATACGGGCAACGGGTGCGCTGCATCATGTTACCACCCACCGTGGCCATATTCCGGAGTTGCGCTGAAGCGCCCGCGTTCAGGGCCTGCGACAGGAGTGGAAACTGCTTCTTCACCAGTTCGTTATCGGCTACGGTTGAGTTTTTGGCCATGGCCCCGATCCGCAGACCATTGGCCATTTTTTCAATCGTCGCCAGGGGCAACTTGTTGATGTCGACCAGCCGTTCAGGAATGACGACCTCACGCTTCATCAAGTCGATGAGGTTGGTGCCGCCCGCCAGAAAGTAGGTGCCGCTTTCCTTTGTAATCGCCGAAATCGCGGCTTTTTGGGTCGTAACCCGCGTAAACTGAAACGGATTCATACCTTAGCTCCTCCCTTTTTTACGTCCATGATCGCATCGACAATATTGGCGTACGCTCCGCACCGGCAGATATTGCCGCTCATGTACTCGCGGACCTCGTCCGGCGTGTTGGCGTGCCCCTCGCGGATGCAGGCCACCGCCGACATGATCTGGCCGGGGGTGCAGTAACCGCATTGGAAACCGTCGTGCTTGATGAAAGCCGCCTGCATGGGGTGCAATGGAGCCGTTGCCGGGTCGCCGTCAGTTAGGCCTTCGATGGTCGTTACGGTGCTGCCTTCGGTGGTCATCGCCAGTGTCAGGCACGCGTTGACCCGTGCCCCGTCGACATGGACCGTACAGGCTCCGCATTGGCCGTGATCACACCCTTTTTTAGTGCCGGTCAGCTGAAGTTGTTCGCGCAGCAGATCGAGCAGGGTAACCCGCGGCTCGATGGATAACTGCCGCATCGTCCCGTTGATATTGACGTGAAGTGGCATTTGCTCAAACGCAGTGGCTACTTTCTCATCTAATCCGTTGTTGACTGCGGCCATAGCGGCTGGCGGAGTCATGACCAGCGCGGCCAGCGCAGAAGACTGCTTTAGGAAAATCCGTCGGGATGACGTTGAGTTGCCTAACTCGCTGTCCATGTCTTCAGTATCATTCATATAACAAGTTTTTAACGTGAGCAAACTACCGTTGGTGGCCTGGAGGCCAATACTTGAATCCGACTGATTTCGGTTGGTCTATAGCAAGTCAAAACTGACCGTCACACTGCCCGAACCTAGCGCAGTCTCCAGTCCGGCTGGCTTATCGATCTGCCCCAGTTTTGTATAACTATAGGCCGTAGGAAACGTTTTGTAAAAGAGCACCAGTGTACTGGACCCATACAGCATCAAATCGCCGGTTTGAATCGTTCCCGGATTTGATGAATTGGTGGGCAGCGGTCCCGCGTTCGGGCCGGTGGGAAAATTGTAGAGTTTTTCGTTCCCGTTTAACTCACTCATCGAGACCGTCATGGGTAGCCTGGCTTTAAAGGCCGTGACAGTCGCATTCTCCAGCAAGGTTGCGGTGAACGTAGTGGAGCCTACTCGTATTCTGAGCTTATTGCTGAGTGGCTTATTACTGGCTGTATCCGGCTCATTATTGCCACTGTTTCCGATCATAACGGGAGAAGGAGGCCCATTGTCATCCATTTTGCACGCCATAATTCCAACAAGAAAAAGTAGAAGTAAAGAAATTCGTGCCCCGTTAATTGATTTCATACTGATTCATTGACAACGTTGAACCTTAAGTAGTTGACCTGAAAGGAACACCTTTTAGTATGCAAAGTTACCCGAAAGACATTGGCTACTTTATAGCAAAACCACAGCCTTTTTTATGAATATCGCATCTCTTGTCAGGATAGATACAGGGACGGATTATTTTGCAGTATAGGGTTATTCTGGCTGTTAAAGCGTATCTACTAAGGGTTTAAGCATACATCAGGAATGGCTATTGAGTAGAAAGATGTTCATTGTAGGCTGAAAAGTACCCCTACACTTATGAAAATACGATTGCACTAGCCGTCCAACCATGGAGAACTGGTAAATCCTAACCCCTCACGAAAGTCTACAATATGCCGTCCATATTAACCCCTGGACATTACACCCCTAAACTGACTTTTGTACAAGGACATACGCACGATTAACAAAGAAATTATTCGTGTGTACCTGATCGATTGGTTTGACGTCTGCTTAGGAGGGGTATGGCCATAAACCGTATGATTCTTGAATGAAAATTGGTTGTTAATTAAGGCCAGCTTCAGGTTGAGCTTGATAAAGGCTTGATAAGACGGGGAGCGGTATGAGCATCCAGGCCAAAACCTTATTGACTGGTTCATAAGTCCATGCCAGGTTTTTATTGATGGCGTCAATGTTATTGTATTGGTCAAACCGTTTACCGGGCAAGCCGAAATAACGTTCGCAATTTTTGCAAAACTTGTTTTGTTTATGGTCATAAAAACCAGCTACTACGCCAACTAGAGCAATATTTAGAATGAGTTGGTAACTCATTTCTTCTTCCAGACTTAATTGGGGTGGTTTTGCGCTCGCTGGATACCAAGCATAGAGTCTGACTTTAGTTAAGAAATGGCCATTCATACGTATCGTTAGGTATGATGTATCTGTACGTTTTGGTAATTAGATTATGGTCATTGAACCCTTATCGTCAATCGATCCGATACAACCTTCCCTGATCTGTTAGGGTATATAACTCGCCATCCATACCTTGGGTGACATCCCGGAAACGCTGCCCCTCACCCGCCAACAATCGTTCTTCACCAATCACCCGATTGTTTTCGATCACCGGTGCAGTGACTATGTGTACGAGTGAACTGGTTATTCATTTTCAATTCTGTTGCGCAGGCTTACTCAGACAATGCGATGCACGTTGCTATTTCCTTTCGCACAATACATAACCGCTTCGCTTATAGGTGCACCGCTGCCATAAATTAGGCCGGTTAAATTAAAGTCTCCAACGCTACCGATAACTGTCGTTCATGGATAGGGCCTACTTTCTCTCTAAGAAAACCGCCTGTCCGCTGGCTAAAAAAAGCTTTAATTTCAGCCAGAATAGATAGCGCAATTTCATCCGGGGTTTCCGCCCCAAGGTCTAAGCCTATCGGCGAATGGACCCGATTCAAGTCCTGCGGTGAAAAATGATTGCCCGCTTTACGCCATTCAGTTTGCATTTTTTCATACCGTTTACGTGGCCCTAAAACACCGACATAGGGTACATCGGTAGCTAACAAGTTGGTCAGTACTGCCTGATCATACGTGTAATTATGGGACATTAAAACAGCGGCCGTTCGGTCGGTGATGTAAATTTTCTGGGTTACCATCTGAGCATCTGCATAGAGAACACAGGTGGCCTCGGGAAACCGCTTTGGCGACAGGTGCGCAATGCAGTCTTCAGTAATGGTAACCTGCCAGCCAATTTCGGTGGCCAAGCGCGTGAGCGGAATCGTATCATAGCCCGCCCCAAAAATGACCAGTTCAATCCCTGGATCAATCCGCTCAATAAATACGTCTACTAAACCACCCTCCAGAAGGTACGTCGTCGTCATTGGTTTGCCTAGGTCCATAACAGATTCCATATCCGGTTGAAGCCAGCTCGGTATACTGTCAACTAAATTACCAGTGCACACAAAACGGGTTCCAGCCGATAGTCTTGTGGCCGAATCACTTCGGTATACCGTAGCGATAACACGCTGATTCCGCCGTTGGACAAAGTCTCGTAAAAGCGCAATGGGGTTAGTCTTATCCGTAGGATTAATGGGTTCGATAAACACATCAATAATGCCATTGCAACCGAGCCCAATCCCTAAACTATTCGCATCATCATCCATCGTGTCGTAACGAACCACCATGGATTGCCCTTCGAGTATAACTTGCCGCGCTTTACGGAGCGCATCGCCTTCCAGGCAACCGCCACTAATAGCCCCTTCCCAGCGGCCATCGTCGCTAATAAGCATCCTTGCTCCGGGTCGGCGATATGCTGACCCTTCTACATACACAACGGTCGCCAGTGCCAGCTTTCGCCGGGACAAGTCAATCTGGTCGTAGATATGGAGTATCCCTTTAATCTCTTTCATGGTCAATCGTGTTGCCAATGAGCTTGTGTTAAGAAAGGGCTAGCCCAACGCGCAAAACCAGCATTTTTCAAGGGATCATTACCGTTTCTGGCTGAGAAATGACGTATAGCCTAAACGGTTTAGCTCGCCCAATTAAATCATCAAGACCTCAACCGTAAAGACGCCAGCTAATGGGTGACCCATTTACTGGCGGTTTACCGACTTTAAGCAGTAAAGCGTGTTAATAAATACAATTAAAGATAGACTATATACCCTCGCAAAATAACCTGAAATTGATCAGACACTTTATAGTAAAATCGAATCATTTTTTATGAAAAACGCATCTCTGGCAAAAAAGTCAAATTGAGTAATTCTTTCGCAATAAATTTAAGATGTTACCGTTAATAGCTGATAATCAGACTAGAGTGATCCGTTTTTATTTATAGTATTGATTAAACTAGATTAATCTAGTTTGTTACTTATAAATTGCAAGTATGAAAATGCGACGTGAAAGCCAGCCCATTACGATGGTCTATGATAGTCCATCAGAGCTACCACCCGGCAACACACCAGTAAGCCGACTGTACTACGAGGACTGGAATATCAAGATCGTTGATCGGGAAAAAAGCGGTTGTGACAACTACCTATCACCCAATCGTCGGGATTTCTACAAGATCATGCTCATGACCAGCGGCACGGGTTGCCAAACCATGGGGAAGGATAATTATTACATTGACGAACGAACCATTCTGTTTCTACACCCCAATGAAATTGTGTGCTGGCGTAATGCCCCCGAAACAGTAGGCGGAGGTATCTTTTGCATGTTCAAAAAGCGGTATCTGGATCAGCATCCCTCCCTGAAACTGGTCATTGACCGATACCGATTCTTTACCGAAAAAAAGATATTGCGCCTTTCAGTAGAATCGACCCGGATGATTCATCAGCTGCTCACTCAGATGAAGGCCGAAGCGGCATCGGGGGGGGAACTGGCCGAAGAAGCCATGCAAGCTTATGTTCAGCTCGTTCTGGTGGAAAGTCTTAAAGGAACCAACTACGCCCCAACGGGCGAGATTACAGGCGACTACCGACATGTGTATAATTTCTTTGAGTTGCTGGAATCGGAAACTAACCTTGCCAACCTGGACAAACCCATCCGGATACGAACGGCGCAGGAGTACGCCCAGAAACTGAACCTCAACCCTAGTTACTTAAACGGGTTAGTAAAAAAGCACACCGGGCAACCCATCAGTACGCTGATCAAAAATCGCTTAGTCGAAGAAAGTAAAGCACTGCTGATTCAGACCGATTGGAGCTTGCAGCAGATCAGTCAGATTATCGGCTTTGCCGATCAGCCAAATTTTAGCCAGTTTTTCAAGAAATACGTGGGGATTACGCCCAATGAATTCCGACACTCCCCGATCTCGCCAGCTTATGAGGATTGAGTCAGCCAAGTGACTCGTTTACGACATCTCTAAATCAATTACTTCAGGACAGCAAACGACTGTGTATTCATTATTAGCTAATTAAGCTTAGTTTACCGATCAGCTTATCGAGCGTAATGGGGTAATCACGAACCCGTATGCCTGTCGCATTATAAACGGCATTGGCGACCGCAGCCGCTACCCCAACGATACCTAGTTCACCGATGCCTTTGGCCTTCATGGGCGACATGGTTGGGTCAAGGTCTTCGAGCAAAATGACATCCTGATGTGGAATGTCAGCATGAACGGGCACTTCGTAGCCCGCCAGGTCGTGGTTGACAAAGAAACCCACCTGCTTGTCGACCACCAGTTCTTCCATCAATGCCGCGCCCACGCCCATTGTCATGGCCCCGATGACCTGACTACGGGCGGCTTTGGGATTCAGAATGCGTCCGGCATGACAAACCGCCAGCATCCGCCGGACCCGAATTTCCCCTGTGTAGCTGTTTACGCCCACTTCCACAAAATGAGCCCCGAAACTTTCCTGCGCGTACTCCCGGGAAAGGGTGCCGTAGGTCATTTCATCTTGAGCAACCAGTTCGGCGGCTTTGGCTGCGTCGCTTAACGGATAGCTACGATTGCCCGCTCGCACCTGCCCACCTACGAACTCGGCTTCGTCAACGCTAACACCCAGTGCCTTTGCTACGGCTTCGCGCAGTTTGACGCAGGCTGCGTAGACACCCGACGTGACGGAAGCCGCACCCCACTGTCCGGCGGAGCCCGGCGAGGTGGGAAACGAAGAGTCGCCCAGTTTGACAATTACTTTATCCAGGCCGACTCCCATCATCTCGGCCGCCGTTTGCCCAACAATGGTATAACTACCGGTTCCAATATCGGTCATGTCTGTTTCGACCGTAACGATGCCCTCCCGGCTCAGCCGCACGCGGGCCGCCGATCTCATGATGGGTGCTCCCCGGATGGCCGACGCAACACCCAACCCGATCAGCCATTGGCCCTCCCGGACGGTGCCGGGTTTGGTCTGCCGCTTGGTCCAGCCAAATTGTCCGGCTCCGGTTTGCAGGCACTCGACCAGTTTTCGGGTTGAAAATTTACGATTGGGTCTTTCGGGATCAACCTGGCTGTCGTTTTTGATGCGAAAGGCCACCGGGTCCATGCTTAGTTTTTCGGCCATTTCGTCCATGGCAATTTCCAGGGCCATCATGCCGGTGGCTTCTCCCGGTGCCCGCATGGCACTTCCTTCAGCCAGATCGAGCACCGCCAGCCGCATTTGCATAAATCGGTTGGCTCCTGCGTACATCAGCTGGGTCGGTGCGGTGGCCGATTCGGCACCCCCGCCGGACAGATTCCCCGACCAGCTTTCGTGCCCAATGGCGGTGATGGTTCCGTCGGCCGTAGCGCCAATTCGAATGCGTTGAATGGTCGCCGGGCGATGGATCGTATTATTGGCGATCAGCGGTCGGGGCAGGGCTACTTTCACTGGTCGACCCGCAGCCCGGGCCGCTAGCGAAGCGGCAATGATGTCGGACAGGGCGGTGCCCTTACCGCCAAAACCCCCGCCAATATAGGTCGCGATCAGCCGAATGTTCTCGGTAGGGATACCCAGAATGGTAGCCACGTCGCGCGCCCCCCAGTTGAGTTGTTGGATGCAGCACCAACACGTGAGTTTATCCCCGTCCCATTGGGCAATGGTCGCGTGAGGTTCCATCATCGCGTGAGTCTGGTCGGGGGTGGTGTAGGTTTCGTCCAGTTTGACCGGGGCTGATGCAAACGCCCCATCGAAATCGCCGACGTTCGTTTTGGAGAGGGGGCCCCACTGATGGCGGTCGAGGAGGGCCCCTGAGTCTTTGGCGGCTGCCAGATCGTAGGCTCCTTTGGTTTTGGTGTAGCTTACTATCAGCAGCGAGGCTGCTGCGCGTGCCTGCTCAAAGGTCTCGGCCACCACCACCGCGATGGCCTGGTGGTAATGGTCGATATCCGGCCCGGCCAGCAGCCGGTCAACGTAGAATTTTCCTGTCTTGAGTGGCCCGGCGCTCTCGGCCGTCACGATCGCCAGCACACCGGGTGCCGCCTTGGCTTTTGTCTGATCGATGGCCTTAATACGTCCTTTGGCAATGCCCGCGCCCACGACGTACCCATAAGCAGGATTGGAAACAGTGTCGTTACGCTCGTAGGCATATCTGGCCGTTCCCGTTGTTTTCAACGGGCCTTCGATGCGGTCGGTTGGTTTGCCAATGACCTTGAGCTGATCGATGGGATTGATTCCGGCAGGCGTTTCAAATTTCATGTCAGTGTTTGGCTTCGTTTAAAACGGCCGCTAAGGTTCGTTCGACCAGGGCTAGCTTATACTCGTTTTCGTTGGTAGGTCGGGCACCTTTTAACAGTTGGGCGGTAAACGCCTTTGCCCCTGATGGCAGCAGCGGTTCAGCCGTCTCAATCCGCCAGGGTCGGGGCGCTATCCCGCCAACGGCCACCTGGCCGGTACCATCTTTCTTGAGAATAGCCCCCACCGAGACCAGGGCAAAGGCGTAGGAGCTACGGTCACGCACTTTATGGTAGATATGTACCCCACCCACCGGTGGCGGCAGGACGACACTGGTAATCAGTTCGTTTTTCTCCAGCGTTGTTTCCAATTGCGGGGTTTGACCCGGCAGGCGGTAAAACTGGTCCAGCGAAAGGGTGCGTTTGGCACCGTTGGCCTTTACCGTTTCTACCATTGCGTCGAGGGCACGCATGGCCACCGCCATGTCGCCCGGATAGGTAGCGATGCATGAAGTACTAGTGCCAATGATGGCCAGTTGCCGACTAAAGCCAGCAATGGCCGCACAGCCGCTGCCGGGCACGCGCTTGTTGCAAAGCTGGTTGGTGTCGTAAAAATATGGGCAGCGAGTACGCTGCAAGAGATTACCGGCCGTGGTGGCTTTGTTGCGTAACTGCCCCGACGCCCCCGCCAGTAAAGCCCTGGACAAAAGCCCATAATCCCGACGCACGATGGGATGAGCCGCCAGATCGGTGTTGGTCACCAGCGCCCCAATACGCAGTCCACCGGCTGGCGTTGATTCAATCTTGTCGAGACCAATTTTGCCAATATCGATGATATGGGGTGGCGCTTCGATTTCCAGTTTCATCAGATCGAGCAGGTTAGTGCCCCCGGCCAGGAATTTAGCTCCCGGCGTTCGGGCCGCAGCAGCCGCAGCTTCGGCGGGTGTGCTCACCCGCTCGTACGTGAATGTTTTCATGGGCCTTAATGATTTAGGCTTGTTTCTGGGCCACTTCGCTCATCGCTTCGGCAATATTGGAGTAGGCCCCGCATCGGCAGATGTTGCCGCTCATCCGTTCGCGCAGTTCCGTAGAGGTGGCCTTTGGTTTCTCCAGCAAACTGGCACTGACGTGGCTGGGGATTCCGGCTTTGATCTCGTTGAGCACTGCGACGGCCGAGCAAATCTGCCCCGGTGTGCAGTAGCCGCACTGGTAGCCATCGTACTTGATAAAGGCTGCCTGCATAGGATGGAGACGCTCCGGCGTTCCTAGTCCCTCGATAGTGGTAATAGTATCGCCTTGATGCTGCAGGGCCAGTGATAGGCAGGAATTGATCCGCTGATTGTTAACCAGCACCGTACATGCGCCACACTGCCCGTGGTCGCAGCCTTTTTTGGTGCCTGTAAAGTGGAGGTGTTCCCGGAGCGTATCGAGCAAGGTAGTTCGGGTATCCATTTCCAGGTTTTGGGGTTGCCCATTTACCGTAAAGGAGACCTTTGCCAGAGAAAGTGGAACGGTATGGGGAGCGGCCTGCATACCTGTCACATTCGCCATGGTAATAGCGGCAATAGCAGCGGTCGTCCCAACAATCATTTCACGCCGACTCATCGTCGACTCATTTGACTCTTCCATCGTATTGCCGTTTTACGGGGTTAATCAATATCCACTCTTCAAACTAATCCTTCGCGTAGTGCTTCCGTCAAGATTGTACCTAGACTAGTGTTGTTTGCTTTGGAAATTCTCTATTTTAGGTTTGTCGCTAAAGTGATAGGCTGATCCTTGTCGGTGACTGCCATGGTATTTCTTCAGGACATAGATTCTACAAAGTTCGTCCCTTGTTAGGTAGTATGTTATACTAAAATCAGTGACTTTTTTATGAAAACCATAGATAATGGCGATAGTAAGGGCATCGTTGCTGAAGCGAGGTAGAACCAAAGAGGCTCATGTTATTGCCATTGAGCCAGTAGCTGCATTCTCGTTTGAGCCTGATTCCTATTTAGTACTCGCTACAAGGTCAGTTTATTTAGGCCGGGTTTTAACGCATAGGTTTTCCCTTTCCAGATAAAATTACCAGTCGTTTTTGCAGGCAGATTGATTTGAGCCTGAAGCTTATCTTGCTGTTGTTTATAGTTGACCGCCACAATGCCATTTGGGTGCGGTATCTCACCACTGATATCATTAATCGAACCCAAATGAGGGGTGATTTTTACTTTCGCAAAACCAGGCGCATCGCTGTCAATACCCAAAATGGTTCGGAAGAACTCGATATTCGGACTTGACCCCCACGCGTGGCAATCGGAACGGGAGGTGTTCACATCGGACGTCTCAGCCCAGGTCGACAGGCCCAGCGTCATGTTTTCCCGCCACTTTTCCAGCCAGTTCAGGTAATCATCACCCAGGCCCGCTTTGGTGAGTGCCTGGTGCAGGTAAAACTTAAAATAAATCGAGGCCGGAGCCAGCGACGTATCAGCCAACATTTGTTTGGCCAGGGCGGGAGCCTGTTGCGCCGACGCAACCCCCGACAAAATGGCTAACGAATTAGCGTGCTGAGAATAGGTATCCTTCGCTTCAGTGTCCGCATAGAGGTTCTTTGCCGAATTCCAGTATTTGCGCTGAATGGTTTGTTTTAACTGTTCCGCCCGGCGCAGGTATAAGGAAGATAACTCCGCAATACCCAACTGCTTTTCCAGGTCGGCGGCTAACTGATACGTCCACAGCAGTTGCATATCCAGCACCGCTGACTCCCCATGTTGACCGATGGGTGCCATGCCGAAGTTCCAGCCTTTACCCTGCGACCAGTCGGTGAAGACCCAGTAGGGTACGTTTTTTAGTGACCCATCCGCTTGCTGGTAACGCTCAAAAAACGAGAGTACCTGCCGCGCACCGGGTAGTTTGTCTTTAATGAACTGGCTGTCGGGCCGGTACCGATAATAATCGTGGAGCATGGCTACCCACCAGAGTGAGAACGTGGGTATCTGTTGATGCAAATCCGTTGGGTACCGGCTTAACGTGATGCCTTCCGGGATACGGGAGTGGTCCATTAGTGTCAAACCGTAACGCGCCAGGCGATCATCGCCAGCGTAGTACAGCGAAACCAGCGCCTGGATTCGGGCATCGCCAATGTATTGCAACTGCTCGTAGTAGGGGCAGTCCATATAGGTTTCGAAGGCGCAGAGCCGGGCCGTTCGCCAGCCAATATCCAGCATCTTGCTTAACTCCGGGTTTTGTGACTGAAATTTAGCCTTCGCCACGAAGGGGTAACCCGTGAAGGTGCCATAGAGGTCATCAATCACCAAGGGTTCGGCTTTAGTGTTAACCACCAACCGGATATACCGATAGGTTCGCCACCACAGTGGGGTATAGGCCTGATTAGCTGTTCCATCGGAGAGCAAGCTATCGGCTTTACCGATAAAACTCTTCCCATCCACTTCATTGCGGTTGCCTTTGCCCAGTGGGGCCGGACGAGCTGACCCGGTGCTGGCCGATCTCGGCGTATAAAGGGCCTCGGCATACCCCATCGACAGGGTAGCCTCCTGCCCACCGCTAAACAACAGTGTTGGGTAGGCATTCGTCAACGTTCCCTGATCCAGCAGGATCGTGGCCTTCGTATTGGCCGGTATCGTCACTTTAGTAGGCGTAGCCGGAAAACCCGTCGGCACCTCTACCCCCTCTGCTTTACGGGTAGAAGACAGGCGCAGCCGAGTCATCTCCATCGGCGGCAGTGGCGAGGGTACCAGCATCCAGCCCGTCGAGTTAACAGCCGTTGCTTTGGTTGTGCCCGCTCCGATCATGCGTGCGTTGACCCAGTTGCTGTCGTTGAAGGCCCTTTGTTCCCAACCCTTCAGGTGTTTACGCATGTCCACAAGCTCGGAGGGGCCCGCTACATAATAGCCCGGAACGCGTACGGGCAGGGGCTGATAGCTTTCGTCTTTGGCCGTTTTCCAGCTCTCGTTCGTGTTCAGAATTTCTTCCGCCGGGGTGTTTCCCTGCAAAATAAACCCCGTCAGGAAAGAAATCTGGGCTTCGGGTTTCTGACGGCCATCGTTCCAGACCACAGCCGCCACCAGGTTACTGCCCGCCTGTAAATAGGGAGCCAGGTCGATCGTTTCGTAATTCCAGAAGTATAAGTCGCCCCGGGTGGGTCCTTGTGCCACCTGCTTTTCGTTGACAAACAGCTTATAGCGGTTATCGCCCGACACATGAACGAGGAAGGAAGCCGGTTTAGCGGATAAATCAATCGTCTTCCTGAATTTAACTACGCCATAGTCCTTCAGGGAGAGGTCCGAGGTAGCCGTAAACCGATTAATCGGCTTGCCGGGCCCCGTGATCCACTGCGCTTTCCAGGGCTTTTGTAGAATATCGGCACTAATGGATTGAGCACAGAGCCGACCGGATAGATAAAATAGGGTGGTCAAGAGCCCCCCGACTAGAAACGTATTCCTCATGGCTATGTACATTCAGCTATAGTTTTCCGAGTGACCGCCACAGGGCCAGCTCCTGACTAAAACGGTTATCGATGACTTCGCAGGTGGCATCGATGCGCATGGTGGGACGGGTGTTGAGGTTGTAGGCTGGCCAAGCAGGAACATCTTTGGCGGCTGGCTTCCCCATCCGGGCGAAGGTGGTCCACAGCTCAGCGAAGTGGCGGGAAGCCACAAATCGCTCGGGCCGATTACCGCCGAAGAAACTCTCTTTGGGAGCTGACCCGTCGCGGGGGGGCAACTCGTTGTTGAATTTAAACGAAATATCCATCGCGTGGGGCGTACCCATCGGATAGTCCGTACCGGGAATCTTCTTTTCGGACTTATACCCAAAATTATACAGATACACGGGTGCTCCGCCCTGCTTGACTTTTTTCTCGGCTATATCGACGGAGCCTAGCCCCATCATAGTGATGGAAGAAACCGCAATAAAAATATCCGGGGCCGACGCATTTGGGTTTGCTTTACGGTAGGTATCGACAATCCGACCAGCGTCCGCTCCGTATTGGGCTTCCAGTTTTTTGGGTAAACTCTCGAAGTCCAGTTTGGCAAACTCGGTGTCTTTACGCTCCCAGGCGAAGAAAGTGTACTCGTCTTCGTTCCAGCCAACCAGCAACGGCTTGTTTTGTGAAATGGCAGGTGCAGTCGGGTCGAAGGGATGATGTGGGAGGACCACTCCATCCACCACCGGCCCGAACCCACCGTAATTACGGCGCATCATGCCCTGATTGCGATTCTTCTCCTGAAACGGCGGCACAAACGGCAACTTGTTCTGCATCGCCAGCAAATCAGCCGCCGGTACGTCCAGGAGCTTTCGCCAGTCTTTAGGCGCAATATTCAACTCCTTAAGTAGCATGGCCGTCGTTTCAGCGGCTACTTCTTTAGGTGTCATGCGAACCCCCGGCCCACTTTCGATAGACGCCTTATTGAAATAGGGAGCCGCTTCGGGCATGGCATAAAGGCAGGATGTTTTGGCTCCACCACCCGATTCGCCCCAGATCATCACGTTATTAGGATCGCCCCCAAACTGGGCAATGTTGTCGTGCACCCATTTCAAACCCGCCGCAATATCGAGCATCCCCATATTACCCGAACCAGCAAAGTCGGGACCGGCAATATCATCCAGGTAAAGAAAGCCAAAAAGCCCCAGCCGGTGGTTTGTTTCTACGACCACCACATCGAAGTTGCGGGCCAGGTTCGACCCATCTTGCCCACCTGATGCGCCAGAACCACCCACAAATCCACCCCCGTGACTGTAGAACATCACCGGTCTTTTGCGATTGTCGCTGGCCGGTGTCCACACATTCAGGAACAGACAATCTTCTGCGGGAGCTGGTTCATTGCGCCGGGGCGGCTGAATGGCGGGTGCGCCGAACTGAAGGGCATCCCGCACGCCCGTCCAGGGTTCGAGCAAAGCGGGCCGCCGAAAGCGCCGATCGCCCGAAATACGTCCCGCGTAGGGTATGCCCTTAAACGTAGTCACCCCCTCGCTTCGTGCCCCCTTCAGGCGACCGTGGGTGGTTGATACCTCGACAAATTCGTCGGCTCTGCTAACATTTGAAAACCCATAACGAGGTGTAGCCAAAGCGGCCGTAGCCAGCGTCAAACGGGTTAAAAAATCTCGTCGGTGTAAGCTGTTCATCAGGTTGGTCGTATAGTCGTCTATTTTTTATATCTAGTAAAGCCAATGTCTCCTACTTTATCTTATTCTATTTTCTAACATAGTGATAAGTAAAACTAATTACCTAAGTTATTTCGTTTATCATTGCCGGATAATCAGCGGTTAAGGGATGGATTTAAGACAGTTAACCTATTTTGTCGGGGTGGCCGAGACCCTGCACTTTGGCCACGCAGCCCGGCAACTATTTGTAAGCCAGTCGGCCCTAAGTCAGCAGATTAAGCTATTGGAAAGTGAACTGGGCGTTGACCTGTTTGATCGAATTAAACGAACTAAATGGCATCAGGTGGAACTGACCCAGGCGGGGGCACTTTTTTTGGTTGATGCCAAAAATATCCTTCATCTCAGTGAACAAGCGATTCAAAACGTTCGGCAAGTAGAAACGAAACAGTCGGCCGTCACGCTGGGCGTTTTCAAACTGATCCTACCTGAACGAATCGTGGGGATGCTCGACCTGTTTGCCACGCACTTCCCTGCGTTATCCGTCAAACTGGTCGAATTACCCAATACAACTCAGGTGCAGGAATGGGTGGCTACAGACCGGTTGGATCTGGGAATGACTGTGCTGCCATTAGTCCATGAAGGCTTGACGGCAACAACGTATGCCGAAATCAATTACACCATCCTGATGAACAGAAGCCACCCGCTGTCCACTCAAACGGGCATCCGTCTGGAGCAGTTACAGGGCCAAAAGTGGATTGATGTGGGGCGGGAGGCTGGGGTATTTTTTGGCCAGGCCGAGGAAATTTGCCGCCAGGCCAATGTCAATCGGGCTAGTAGCATCGTGCAGCATGTTCCTTCTTTTGAGTTGCTGAAAAGTATGGTTCGAATGGGGAAAGGGATTGCGTTCATACCGGCTTCGCTGGATCTGCAACAGGAACCAAATCTACTATCCATGCCCATCCTGAACAATGATGGAACGCCCTTCAGAAAGATCGTTATCCAGCATGTGCTGATCCACAAAACCGAACCATTAACGCCTTTGGTACAGGCTTTGGTTAGGTTAGTTAAGGTCCATATGGCTGTGACATATACCCCCTAACCCATCTACTTTAAAACGGGTTGTACCAATGATTTACATTTTCTAGATGATACGATAAGATTTAGGTCGTGTCAACCTTGAAATCGTTCAGGTAAAGGGTAACATAACTGAACATATTTAAGCTCTAATATATTGTAAATGAATACATTGAAATAAGCTTAAACATAGACAAAAATCGTTCACGAAAACGTCCGAATAAAATCAGGACAAGACAGTGTAAAAGGGGAATGTATTCGACGGATCGGATTTTATCCAGGGCTGCCTTTGCCAAAAAAACGCCGAATCTAATAGGTATTCGATTCCAG
Source organism: Spirosoma endbachense (assembly GCF_010233585.1). Taxonomy (NCBI): domain Bacteria; kingdom Pseudomonadati; phylum Bacteroidota; class Cytophagia; order Cytophagales; family Cytophagaceae; genus Spirosoma; species Spirosoma endbachense. Next base: position 9,400,628 of record NZ_CP045997.1, on the reverse strand, counting down.
CGATGAGAATAACAGATGATTTAGAAAGTGGAGTAAACGGTCTTCCTGGAGCAATGGGTCTGTAGATTGGGGTCCAAAGTCAGTAAGGGAAGGCAGGTATTGCATGAAAAAAGCCTGGTAGTGAGCCGTCTCGATAATTGAACTGGCTCGTGAACGGGCGTAGGGGTAATTGGGCCGATATTCCAGGATAATACCGGCGATGCGACCACATAAATCTTTGTACGGTTTGAAGAGTTGTTGCCGGTTGTCTTCCGTAATATGGTGAGTCAAATAGGCTTTGCTCGCTTCATGGATAACAATACGATGAAGCGCCTGTATATTTATGGCGTCGGCATCGGACTTCGTGGTTGATTGCGCCGGCTCCTTAAGCAGCAAAAGCTTTACAATTCGCTCCAGTTTCTCTTTCGGATTAGTCAGATTGTTCGTCTGGAACATGAGTTGATATTCCAGCCACTGCCAGTACCAGGCTACCAGGTACACCAGCAGCCGGTGTTTATTCTCAAAATAGCGGTAAATACTGGCTTCCTTCGTGCCAATCCGGTCGGCTAGCTTGCGGAATGTCATCTCCTCAAAGCCAATTTCGGCAATCAATAAAATGGCCTGCCTGACAATTCGGCGACCCAGCTCTGAACTTTCCGGATCACGTAGAAACAACTTCTCGTTCATCCGTACAAGCACTGTGTATTCCATTTGTCTAGAGTATTCACCGTTGAGAGAAAAAACGGCTAGCAAAGAAACAAACTTATCGGGGATAAAAGTTATGTTTGCATGTATGATAGTATTACTATCAAAAAAATTAGCATTGCATACATGTCGACAATTTCATCGTATCAAGGCCCTCCCTCGTCCGTTCAGCGGTTACTTAGGTTACTGGGAACCGAGAAAAAAGACATTAGTTATATCTACCTCTACGCCCTGGTGACCGGCTTCATTAGCCTGTCGTTACCCCTTGGTATTCAGGCCATATTTAATCTGGTATCGGGCGGGCTCGTGTTCAGTTCAGTATACGTCCTAATTGGCGTTGTAATACTGGGCGTTTTGGCGACGGGCCTGCTGTTGGTGGGGCAGATGACGCTGGTTGAAGTGCTTCAGCAACGGATTTTTGCCAAAGCTGCTTTTGAATTTACCTACCGCCTACCCCGTATCGAACCGAGCGCTTTATCAGGCTATTACCCACCCGAATTGATGAACCGCTTCTTCGACGTACTGACCATTCAGAAAGGGCTGCCCAAACTACTTATCGACCTGACGGCGGCTGCCATGCAAATTCTGTTTGGTATCATCCTGCTGTCGTTCTATCACCCCGTATTTCTGGCATTCGGTTTATTTACACTGTTGTCTATTACGGGAATCAGCTGGATTTATGGGCCGCGGGGGCTGCGTACCAGTCTTGAGGAGTCGAAGTATAAATACAAAGTGGTTGCCTGGCTGGAAGATCATGCCCGCGATCTGCCCCGGTATCGCGGGCATGAGGATGCGCTGGAGCCAATTGATCAGATGGACGAATTGGTCGCTTCTTACGTAACGCATCGAAATGCGCACTTCCGGGTGTTAAAGCGGTTTTTCTACAGCGGAGTGGCCTTCAAAACGATCGTTACGGGTGGCTTACTGATTTTGGGGACGGCTCTGGTTGTTGGCCGGGAGATGGCTTTAGGCCAATTCGTTGCGGCTGAACTGGTCATCGTTCTGATTACCAGTTCGGTCGAGAAGCTCATCTCCGGCATCGACACCGTATTTGATTTACTAACCGCCGTTGAAAAGATTGCAACGGTAACGGATTTACCTTTGGAAACCGATACTCATGCTTAACCTATCGAATCAGCGGGTAGACGAACAGTTGTTTAACCATTATCCGCTCAAAACGCTACGTTCGCTGCCCCAGCCCGACGCAGGTCGACGGCTGGGGCGATGGATGCTTGCGCTTTTGCTTATTTGTCTGGCCGTGCTGTTTTTGCCCTGGCAGCAGACGATCAATGGGGAGGGGGGTGTAACGGCCCTAAACCCACAGGATCGCCCGCAAACGATACAAAATGCTATTGCAGGACGTATCGAACGCTGGAAAATTCAGGAAGGTCAGGCGGTAAAAAAAGGCGATACGTTGCTAGTTATCTCCGATGTAAAGGACGATTATTTTGATCCAAAACTCCCTCAGCGGCTCGATGAACAACTCGGGGCGAAACAAGGGAGCCTGACGGCAACAAGCGTTAAAATTTCAGCCCTGGAGGAACAGATGGCTGCGCTTCGAAAAGCTCTGACGGTTAAGCTCGCATCAGCCCGTAACAAAGTCCGTCAGAGTGAATTTAAAGTTGCCAGCGATAGTACGGATCTGATCGCCATCCGGAAAAACTATCAGATTGCGCTCGACCGGCTGGATCGCTTCGAAAAAGGCTATACAAACGGCCTGTTCTCCCTAACCGATCTGGAAACGCGTCGGCTGAAGGTGCAGGAGGACTATGCCAAAGTAATTGCGCAGGAAAACAAACTCAACGGTGCGCGGCAGGAACTGATCAACGCCCAACTCGATCTGAGCACCATTCAGGCCGATTATCAGGAAAAAATAGCGAAATCGCTGTCAGACCGCAGTTCGGCGGTATCGTATCAGGCCGAAGCCTCCGGCGAGATCGCTAAACTACGAAACAAAATAAGCAGCGTCGATGTCCGGCGCGGTCTCTACGTGGTTCGGGCACCCCAGGACGGCTACATCGTGCGGTCCCTGAAAGCGGGTATTGGCGAGATGATCAAGGAAGGCGAATCCATTGTTACGTTGCAGCCTGCTAATCCCTCCGTTGCGGTTGAATTATACGTCCGGCCAATGGATGTTCCCTTGATTCAGCGGGGGCGTATGGTTCGACTTAAGTTCGATGGCTGGCCGGCTATTCAGTTTTCGGGCTGGCCGTCCGTCGCTGTGGGCACGTTTGGGGGCGAGGTTGCCGTAATTGATGCCATCAATAGTGTGAATGGGAAGTATCGCTTACTGATTAAACCTAAAAGTCGGTCAGGCGATCAACCCTGGCCGAACCAGTTGCGCGTGGGTTCCGGGGTGTTTGGCTGGGTCATGCTCGATGATGTGCCCATTTGGTATGAATTATGGCGGCAGTTGAACGGCTTCCCGCCGAGTTTACAACAAGAGCCAAAAGAGGAGAAGAAGAAATGAGGACGTTTGTGATGGGTATAGGTTTGTTGCTGCTGGGTCGGCTCCCCTTGATGGCCAGTGCTCAATTGAGTGGACAATCAGTTGATAGCACCAATTCAACCGTTTTTTGGGTCGCCGATTTTTACCGGGCCATCCTTGACTATCATCCGCTAGTGAAACAGGCTTCTCTGCTGAATAGTGAAGCGCAGCAGGAAGTGCTGCAGGCACGGGGCGCTTTCGATCCCAAGCTTTTTTCAGCTTATGACCGGAAAGAATTTGGCAATAGCCTGTATTACGACAAGTGGCAGTCGGGCGTAAGCATCCCGATCCGCCCCGCTGGTATTGATTTGAAAATGACGTACGATCGGAATCGGGGCGAGTACGTTAACCCGGAAGATCGTGTACCTGAAACGGGTCTAGCTACGCTGGGTATTCGGGTACCGATTGGGCAGGGGCTGCTGATCGATGCCCGGCGAAATGCCTTACGTCAGGCACAACTGGCCGTGACGCTGGCCGATGCCGACCGATTGAAGCTGATCAACAAAACGCTCTATGAGGCCACTAAAACGTATTGGGAATGGTATCTGGCTCACCAACAGTTTCAACTGCTTCAGGCGGGCTACCAGCTTGCCCAAACGCGGTTTCGGGCGGTGCAACAGCGAGCCTTGCTGGGCGATGCCGCCGCTATTGACACCACCGAAGCCCTTATTACAACGCAGGACCGGCTTGTTCAACTCCAGCAGGCCGAGGTAAACCTGAACAATGCCCGTTTGCGGCTAAGCGTCTTTTTATGGAACAGCGATGAGGTGAGCGGACAGCCTAAACCAGTAGAAATACCTCCGTCAGTCGTGCCTCAGTCCATTTTAGTTGACCATATTCCCGACGATTTTCTGCATAACCTGCTTGGCCGAGCCATCGCACAACACCCGGAACTGTTAAAACTAACGACAAAAGGTCGTCAGCTTGCCCTCGAAGAACGCTTTCAGCGGTCGTTACTACAGCCCCAGCTAGCACTAAATGCCAGCCTTCTGAGTCGTACTCCACAGCCCGGCCTTGGCTATGACTGGACCAGCTATTACTCGTTTCGGACTGATAATCACAAGATTGGGGTCGATCTGACATTCCCTTTGTTTCTACGGAAGGAGCGGGGGAAACTTCGCCAGGTTCAACTTAAAACCCAGCAGCTCAAATTAGCGCAGAAACAGACCTTACGCGACATCGAAAACGAGGTGCAAACCTCCTGGAACGAGTTGAACGCGCTGAAAAGTCAAATCAGCATTCAGCAGCAAACCGTGCTGAATCAGCGTACGCTGCTACAAGCTGAACAACAGAAATTCGAGCTGGGCGAAAGTTCGCTTTTTCTGGTTAACAGCCGGGAATCTAAACTAATCGAGCTGGAAATAAAACTGGCGGAGTTACGAACAAAGCACCAGAAAGCGGTAGCTTCTCTGTGGTATTTGGCCGGAACGAATCCAGAAACGCAACTGCCTTAATAGGTATTGTATTGACGAAATGGTGCTATTTTAGCACTAATGGGTAGACGTATGCTAGGGATTATAGTTGACAGTTGACAAAAGCGGAGATCGAGTTAATCGACCTGTGGATTTCTACCGCGAATGCCGACGTCAAAAAGCGGATTGCTGACCTGCCCAAAAACGAAAAAGTTAACACCTGGCTGGCTCATTACAGGGCAGCACCAACAAACGAAGGTGGATCAGAAGCCGAACTTCCGACTGTAAGCCCCGGAAAGGTCAGCCAGACTGATCGCCAAAAAGCCGAAAATCAGGGTGTTGTGATTACCCCGATCACACCCGATCAGTCTTTCCTGGCCCTCGACAGGGTGAATACACCCCACTTCGGTGATGCACAGATGGCTCTTTTACTGCCTCTGAAAGAGCACATTGTCTGGCTGGATTTATCGGCTACCCAGGTTACCGGTAAATCGTTACTACAGATCGCTCAATTCAAAAATCTAACCCGCCTGAGCCTCGACAATACCCGCATCACCGATGCAGGCCTTTCCCAACTTCGAAACCTACCCGCTCTTCAGCACCTGAATCTCTACGCTACCTCCGTAACGGATCAGGGGCTGAAGACCCTCGAATCCTGTAAGAAGCTAAAGACCCTCTACCTCTGGCAAACCAGAGTGACGCCCGATGGCGTTGCTGGCCTGTGTATTCTGGCTTTCATGGTTAGCTGTCTGATCGGCAAATTCGATAAGCTGGCCACGTTACTCATGGCCCCCCTGTACGTATTCCTGATGATTCTTCTGGTTCACATTCCGCGAGCAGCCACCAACAAAACGACCTACTGAACATATTCCGAAATACAATGGTGGTTGGTGGCCTGTTGCTCTATGCCCGCTACGTTGCTAGAGATACGCGGGAACGGGCTGATTCGTATCTGTTTACTTTCTAAGCCCGATCACTAGAATAGTGATCGGGCTTTTTTGTTGAACCTGTTTTACCTTTCCCTTTTATAGAAAATAGTAGGCTGTTTTTTGTCCTTTCTCATGCCACACCGGCGGACCAGTCGAAATGACAAAAACCTATTCAGTTGTCATGAAAATCCGTTTGCTCACAAAAAAACGGAACCGCTCTGTAATATTTTGCGGGATTCAGCGACTAATAAGCTAAAGCTCAAAAAACTATGCAGGCTAACAATCAATCCACTAAATCGCTATCAGTTAAAGTTAACCGTATGATGTATGGGTCATTTGTGCTCATGAGCCTCTACCTCTATCTGACTGGCTCGTACCAGGATGCGATGAGCAACCTGGGAATTGCATTGATTTTTGACCCCTTCGATCAGGCAGTTCGCTGGGATAATCGCCCACGCTGGCAACGCGCCTGGCTGATTATTCACCTGATGATCCTGGCAGGCATTGGTTTAGTTTATTGGAAAACGGTCGGCGCTTAAATCGATTCTAAAAAAACGGGGTCTCCCTACCCTATTGGCTGACCGTTGCCTTGATTCGTTTTGGTAGTAGTTTACTGATACAGATACGCCAGGCTTTATCCAGGCAAGGCTAGAACTAATCCGCAGTAAGGATCAGCTTCAGCTTGGGTCATAAACAGTTTGACTAAACAAACGATCTTGCTTTTAGCGACTTAATTGTCCTTCGCCATTGCTCCTCATGTTGTCAGAGCAGGAATTTATCCGACAGATTCGCCAGCATCAGAAAATTATTCATAAAGTTTGTCACCTCTATGCGGACAAACCAGAAGATCGCGAAGATCTGTTTCAGGAAATCCTGCTAAATGCCTGGAAAGCTAACAGCAATTACCGACGGGAGGCTAAGTTCACGACCTGGCTCTATCAAATAGGCCTGAATACGGCTATCGCCTACTTGCGAAAAACAAAACGAAACCCAATGCAGGAGGGCCTTGAGGATGTCCTTCAACTTCCTGATTTGACGGATGACCCTACAGAACAGCAATTTAGTGCGCTTTATCAGGCCATTGGCCAGTTAGATAAAATTGACAAAGCGGTGGTCATGCTCTATCTCGATGAGTATGATTATACGGCTATCGGTCAATTGTTGGGGATTACGCCTAATTATGTAGCGGTAAAAATGAATCGGATCAAGCAGCAACTCAAACAAACCGTACAACAAAACTAACGGATGGAACTAGATGAGTTTAAAGCCTTTTACCAGGCTCATTTTGAGTTAGTTCCTGATAAGTCGGGACCTGATCTGGAGGAAATGCTTCGAACTAGATCGCATACGGCTATCGAGCGTATTTTACGAAACCTGTTACTGGAAGTTGGTTCGGCACTGGTATTCATGCTCGTATTGACCTTTGTAATGGTTACCTGGTCATCAACGGTTTTTCGGTGGGTGGGTGGCTGCCTGGTTATACTTGGTATAATCCAGATGGTTACGTTTATCCGGCAGTACCGTCAGCTTCGCAATCAGTTGAATTGGTCCTTAGGGTCCGTGAAACAGTATTTAGTGGCAATGGAAGCTATAATTAGTCGGTTTGTGCAGCTCTATTTTCGCTATTGTATGCGTTCCATTCCAGTGGGGATGGTGATAGGTGGTATGCTGGGGGCCTACGTCGGTGTTACTGGTGATACAAGCGACCCTGCCTTTTCAGCGTTGCCTGAACATCCCGGTGTTGGCTTTCTCATTACCTCGTTGGTACTCTCTGTTCTTTCGATAATTGGCACTTATTTTATGCTTAAGTGGTACATTCAGCGGTTGTACGGTCAGTACCTGGATGAACTCAAGGCCTGTATTACGCAGCTTGAGTAAGGCCCAAGTCCACTACATACCGGCCCTACAGCACCATCAAGCACCAATCCATGAACCAGCCCCCTATCCCGATCATTGACCCGGATACGTTTGTCGATCAATTCGTCGACGAGGATGCCCGGCAGCAGGCACGGCATCCCCATTCATGGTCCGACAGCCACTTTCCGGCCAACCGTTTTTTTACCCTGATGCGGATCGAGGATTTTGCTCGCCGGATTGCTTTCCCGATTCCAACCAACCGGAGTTTTCATTATGATTTTATGCTCCTGACCCGTGGGTCCATTCAGCGGACGTATGGTTTGGAGTCTTACACGATTGGTCCAGGTATGTTTTCAGTGTACCGGGCAGGTGATATTGTCTCAACGGATAGCTGCATGGCCGATGCCACCGGATTTTATGGTCTGTTCGATGCGGAATACGTATTGGCTACGCTTAAAAATCCTCATGCGTTAGCCGAACTAAGCTTTTTACAGTCTGATGCCAGCCCGGTATTGTCGCTTGACCCGGTAATTTTATCGGACTTGCTGGCACAATTGGCCCGAATTGAACGGGCACTTCTAAGCCAGCGTACGGATAGCCAGGCATACATCAGCTCGTTGTTCTATGCATTCTTACTGGATGTGCAACAGCAATATGGTCATCGTAAGCAGACTCGCCAGCTAACTTCGTCGGCGTTGCTTACGGCCCACTTCCGGCACTTACTGACCCGTCATATCCTGAGCAACCGCACCGTAAATGAATACGCAGACTTGTTGGCCGTAACCCCGAACCACCTCAACAAATGCATCAAAGAAGCCACCGGCAAGCCCGCCAGCGTATTGATTGCCGAGATGCTTCTCCTGGAAGCGAAGGTACTGCTTGGTCAACCGGGTTTGTCCATCTCGGAGATCGCTTACCGACTCAGTTTTGACGACCTATCGTATTTTGCCCGTTTCTTCAAAAAACATACTTGCCTCAATCCGACCCAATACCGTCAGCAGGCATAAATTGTGCGTCAATTGCCCCGATTTGTCCTAATCCTGTGCTGAATAGTGCCGCTACTTTTGTGCTGTCGCGTTGAAACAAGAGCGGCACCTTTAGTCATGAAATCGACATCATTTGTTGAGGTACACGGCGGTTCAGTGAATGGGTCAAGCACGGGAAGCAGACCCATCTATGTGTTGGTTTTCTTTTCAATCGGTACGTTAGGGATAGGCATGCTGACGGCCTATCTCAGCTTTTCGCTATTCCCATTCGATAATACCTACAGGTTACCAGCTATTTATCCACCCCAATGGATGTTTTGGGTGTTTTGGCTTGTGCTCTACCCCACTATGGGTTTAGCGGCCGGGTATGTCTGGCTTCAACGAAATACGTTTGACATCCGGGGAGCCATGATCTACTACGTGTCCATCTTGTTGACTAACGTTCTGTTTCTGCCCATTGCCAATGTGTCTAAGGGTAACCCAGCCATCATGACCTTTATGGATATAAATGGCGTGCTAACAGCAGTGCTCCTGGGCTGGCTGTTTTTACGTTATTCAAAACGAGCCTTTTACTATTTGCTACCCTTGATTATCTGGATGCCGGTAACGACCACGTTTAAGATTTTGCTGTGGCTGGCTAACTCGACGAACCCCTGAATGTATTGACGGTCTTTGTTGACGTCAATTTATCGGCAGCGGTCCAATTTTCACCTTCTAAGCCCGATCACCAGGAAAGTGATCGGGCTTTTTTGTAGTTTGTCCTATGGACAATCAGCAACTTCCCCCCGACCAGCGTTTGCGACACCAGATTGAGCAGTTTGTACCCTTAACCGAGGATGACTGGGGGTTGCTGGCTCCGCACCTAACGATTTCAACCCTTAAAAAACACGCCTTATTTGCTGAAGAAGGGTGCGTTTCGGTCGAGGTTGGCTTTGTGATCGAAGGTATGTTCCGCCAGTTCTACACGAAAGATGGCGAAGAACGGACGACCTACTTTTTCTTTGAAAATCACTTTCTCTCGGCCTATATCAGTTGCCTGACCGGCAAACCGTCGCTGATTACCATCGAGGCCCTGAGTGACAGTACGTATATTGGTTTTCCGTACGCCTTACTCAAAAACCTGTTCGACCAACGCATGGCCTGGCAGAAGTTCGGTCGACTCATGGCCGAATACCTGACCATTGGCCTAGAAGAGCGAATGGCGAGTCTGCTCCTGCTCAGCCCCGAAGAACGCTATCTTGATTTGCTGGAAGGCAGCAAAAAGAAAATTCTGGAACGGGTTCCCCAGCATTACATCGCCAATTATCTGGGTATTACACCCGTAAGCATGAGCCGAATACGAAACCGAATTCAGAAAAAATAAGGCCCAGGTAATTCCTTATCTTTTGTTAACGTTCCAGGCAAGCGGGCGGGTGCAATTTTGTATCATCAAGTTAACCATAACGCAAGATGAACACAATCGCTAAATCAACCATGCTGGCTGCCCTGATGAGCGTATCGGGCTTTGCCGCTATTACCTCAAACAAGGCTGCCCTGGCAGTAGCCTCCAACAAATCGGATAACCCATCAGCCAGCAAAACCATGAACGTACTAACAAACCCCAAAGCACCCGTAACGTGCAGTAAACGTATTATCATTAAAGCCAGCCCCGATAAAGTCTGGAACCTACTGGCCAACATCAACAACTGGGCGAGCTGGCAAACCGACATTACGAAACCATCACTCAACGGCCCCCTGCAACCCGGTACTACGTTCGACTGGAAAACAGGCGGGGCGGGTATTCACTCGACACTGCATACCGTTGACCCCAACAAAAGCCTCGGTTGGACGGGTAAAACATTTGGTATGTACGCGGTTCATAACTGGACACTGACCGAAGTGCCGGGCGGTACGCAGGTAGCAGTCGATGAATCAATGGAAGGACTTCTGGCCGGGCTGTTTAAATCATCGTTCAACAAGAATCTGGCAAAAGATATGCAGCATTGGCTGGAACTGCTCAAAGCAGAATCGGAGAAGTAATTGGTAGACCAGGCCAGCCAGTAGCTACTGGTTGACGGCGACTGAAACAAACTGGGCTTGTTGGCTGGTCTAACCTGTTTTGCCGATTAGACCAGCCAACTTTTCTTAACCAACCCGTAGCAAGTTACCGCGTATCTGTATACCCAGCTACCCCGACCAAATCAGCCGGAGGGTGGAGCAGCACAAGGCTTTGTTTAGCCCGAAGGCTGACTAGCAGCTTCAGCCTCGTAACGCTCCCGTACGCGTTGGGGCAGGTTATGAGCCAGGCCCCAATCATACACCTGAGCCAGCAGAGGAAGGAGCGACTGACCCAGTTCCGTCAGATAATACTCGGTGCGGGGGGGCACTTCGGCGAAGTTCGTTTTCCCGATGAAGCCATCCTGCTCCAATTCCTTCAGTTGCTGACCCAGCATTTTCTGAGAAAGCCCCGGCAGTTGGTTCCGCAACAATCCAAAGCGGTTTATGTCCTGGGCAATGTTCCAGATCAGGGCAATTTTCCACCGACCTCCCAGCAGGTGAAAAGTACTCAGAATGGGGCAGTTTGCTGTTAATTGCTTCGCGTTTTGGGTATTGGTAGACGTAGTTTTTCGCATCTCACTTTTTTGTTACAGACTCACTAATCCGTGACTACTTGAATGCCTTTTGCCAGGAATTGAATTTTGCACCGTCAATTCAACAATAAACCAATGGCATTCAGAAACAAGAACATCGTCATCATCGGAGGAAGTTCAGGCATCGGTTTCGCAACGGCTCAACTCGCCTACCAACAGGGGGCTACCGTCACTATCACTGGCACCTCTACGGCCACTGCTCAACAGGCGGCCCAACTTATCGGTAACGTAGCCGCTTACCCGCTCGACATTACCGACGAACATGCCGTTAATCGGTTCTTTAACCAACTCACTGCCATCGATCATGTATTAGTATCGGCGGGTGGTACCAAGTTAGGTAGCCTTTTCGAGGGCAGCGTAGCCGACCACGCTACACCCATCCAATTGCGGCTACTTGGTAACATCCACGTTGTTCGGGCGGCTACCCCCAAATTACGCTCTGGCGGTTCCTTTACTTTCACTGGTGGCCTTTCGACCGACCGCCCTGTGTCGGGAGCCTGGGTGTCGGGCATCGCCACGGCCGTAGCCGAGCAGATGGCCCGCGTACTAGCGCTGGATTTGGCACCCATCCGCTTCAATGCCATTTCGCCCGGCTATACCGACACCCCGATGTGGACTAACGTGCTGGGTGATAATCGGGAACAGGTGCTGGCTACTGTAGCGCATACCCTCCCTGTTAAACGCATTGCCCGGCCCGACGAAGTGGCCCAGGCAGTACTCTCTCTAATGCAGAACAAATCCGTCACGGGTGAGGTGATTCACGTGGATGGCGGAGCACGGTTAGTCTAATTTCAACCAATTTTTTCAAGTCAAAACAAACTAAAGTTCATGGCAACTGCAACCATTGAACAGGCCCTTAATGGGCTTGTCGACTTAGTAAATCAAGGTAAACCGACGGACGCCTTCGATACCTATTACCATCCCAATCTGGAAAAAACCGACCTCGACGGTGTAACCGTATCGGGCCTGGCCGAAAATTACCGCGTTGGCGAGGAACTGCTAAGCAAAATCACCGCGGTTCGGACGTTTGCTCATAGGGGTACCCTTGTGGTTGGGAACCGGAGTTTTGTGGTTTGGGAGCTGGATTTCGACCACGCTGACAATGGGCGGGTTAACGTGACGGAGGTAGCCATTCAGGACTGGCAGGACGGCAAAATAATCCGGGAGCGATATATTGCCTGACCGAAGTCGACCTTATTATGGATACGCCCCATCCTCGCGATGGGGCGTATCTGGTTAATCCCTGACTCAGGCTGCCACCGTTGGTTTGAAACCTTTTTCGACGACACTCCTGACGATCCCGTGGAACCAGCTTAGGGGTATTATCCGCCAGATAGCCAGCAACAAGGGCGACTGACCACCTACCGGGTAGCGGAGTCGGAACGAGCGGTCGTTGGCGGCTACGAAAATCGTTTGGGCTACCACCTCCAGACCTGGCGCATCGGCACCCGCTTTTTGGGAGTTGGCGAGCGTAACGGCACATACACCCATCTTTTTGGAGCAAATCCTGAGAGCGGTCATAGAAATCGGTTTTAATAGCACCGGGTTCAATGTTTTTCACGCGGATGTTGAACGGCCGCAACTCAAACGATAAAGCCTCGGTGAAGCCTTCAACGGCCCTGGGATACAGTAATCGACACCAACCTGAATGCGCCTTTTATTCTGACCCGTGAACTGGGCAAAAGCATGGTGGCGCGGGGGACAGGCAAAATCATTTTCACGGCTTCGTTGCTGACGTTTCAAGGTGGCATTACGGTGCCGGGGTATGCGGCCAGCAAAGGAGCCATTGGCAGTTTAGTGAAAGCCTTTGCCAACGAATGGGCGGGTAAGGGTGTGAATGTTAATGCCATTGCGCCCGGTTATATCGCCACTGACAATACCGAAGCCCTTCGGGAAGATGCCGACCGGAGCAAAAGCATTCTGGCTCGAATTCCAGCCGGACGATGGGGCCAGCCCGACGATTTCAAAGGGCCAACCGTGTTCCTGGCATCGTCAGCATCGGATTATGTTCAAGGTACTATCTTGACGGTCGATGGGGGCTGGATGGGTCGGTAGATTTTATCAATATAAGCTATGATATAGGGTGTATCAGTCAGCGTCACTTTTTGACGTACAGCTTATAAGTATATATCCTGTACCATTCGTCTTGTATAAAGAATATGGTTTTAGTTGTTGTCAAGGCCTTAGATATTCTGGAGTTTATAGCACGCGATTCAGCTCGTGCTTACTCGCTAACCGAAGTAGCCGAAGGAATGAATATGCACCAGGCTACCTGCGTGAACATTCTGCAGACGCTGGTTGAAAAGAATTACTTAGAACATCTGGGCCGGAAAAAAGGGGATCGGCTGGGACCTATGGCGTACAGCCTAACAAATAACCCTACCTACTACCAGGATTTACTGCTGGTCTCCAAAGAATTGATGGAGGATTTGACTACCGCCTTAATGAAACATCCATCTTAGGTATCATCCGCAATCAAAAGCGGTTTGTGGTGCATTTAGTCAATAGTGATCAGGACCTGCAGGTGCGGAGTCGAACGGAACGAAATATCTATGAAACGGCCTCGGGGAGGTTACTAATGGCCTATATGACAGAAAAAGAGCGGTCGAGTCTGATTCAAAGCATTGGTTACCTAACTCCCGACATTTGGGCTGGGGCTAACACTGCCGATGGGATCATAGCGCAGATGGACAAAATTCGCGCGGATGCGTTGTGTAATACCCGCTCCAAAAGCCATATCATCGGCTTAGCCGTGCCCATGCGTCGTCAACAGCAGGTAGTAGCCAGCCTAAGTGTATTTCTTCCTGAAATCCGGTTTAGTCAGGATCGGCAGCAGCAAATAGAGTTCGAGCTACGATTTACAGCTGAAAAAATTTCCCGTCGCCTATCTGAATAACGCTTCTTTTGGAGCACGTTTGGGTAGTTCAACGTAGTATCATTGTGCCAATGCACTTGCGTGTGATCAGTCCCCCAGCTCAAGATTAGCAAGCGTTTTTTTGAATTTGGTTCGCGTTTCTGGATACTATTGATAGCAGTCAGTTGATATTTATTAAATATTGTACTGTCGAAACGTAATGATTTTAAAAGGGCCGTACTGCTCCGTTTCCTTCAGGCAAAAAATAGTTCGATAAACCTTATTCAGGCTTCTGATACGGGTTGCGTCGCATTTACTATACACGACTTATTTGTTTATACCCGTACAGACCACCTCCTACTCAACCGACGGTTTTCGGTTAATAAATGGCAGTACAACCTATTTAATGAACTCGTTATTCCGCTATCAATGAATGGGTTACGTCAGAAACAACCGTCAACAAAATCGTCCACGAAAACCTCCAATTCATACTAGGCCGCGTGCACAGATTTAAATAGCTGTTTTAATCAATGAGCCACATACGAAAATTTTAGAGTCTTGTACCGATCTAGCGATTTGCCTGCTTTCTAAATTCAAATGGTGTTTGATGGCGCTGTTTTTTGAACGCCTGAATAAAGTGGGATACGTTCTCAAAACCTGCCTGATAGCAAACCTGAGTCACCGAATCCTCGCCTTTACTCAGTAGCTCACAGGCGTAGCGAATGCGCAGATCGGACAGGTATTGGGTCAGCGTTTTGCCGGTTTGTCCCTTGAAATAGCGACAAAAGGCGGCTTCGTTCATGTTGGCTAATTGAGCAACCTCCTCCAACGATACCGGAGAAGTAAAGTGCTCCATCAGGTAGCTGATCACGTTGCTAAGCCGTAGGTTTTGTTTGACCAATGAATGACTGGCTACATACCCCGGCGAAATAGGTTCGCAACTGTCAGTATGAACTCCCATTTCATAGAGGATGCTCAGTAGGGCCATTAACTGCGGAAATCCTTGTTTTTCGGTGAGTTCGACTAACTGAGCCGCAATTTTGCTAAAGAGGGGCTCCTTTAGTTTAAAGCCACCGGATGCTTTTTCGAATAGATGCTGAATGAGCCGGGTTTCGGATCGGTCGAAAAAATCGTTGCCCAGAAATCCCTCATTGAACCGGACCACGATGGCTTCGGCTACGGGTGGAGCCTCCGTTTTTTGATAATAAATCGCTTCGTTCCGCCAGTAATGTGGCAGGTTTTTGCCCAACAGCACAATCTCTCCCCCATCGA
Source organism: Spirosoma endbachense (assembly GCF_010233585.1). Lineage (NCBI taxonomy): Bacteria > Pseudomonadati > Bacteroidota > Cytophagia > Cytophagales > Cytophagaceae > Spirosoma > Spirosoma endbachense. The sequence goes on along the minus strand of NZ_CP045997.1, from coordinate 9,385,516 downwards.
ACCGATCGACACTGTGCCCGATGAAGCGGGTTCCCGCACTGGATACGACAAAATTAAGCTCCAGTTCAGGATGGAAATGCCAAGGGTTGGTAAAATACGGCAACCGCTCATGCCGCAAATCAAAGGAGCGGCTTTCATTTTGGGGAACTGTCAGCAGGTTGGGACGCATAGGCAGGTGCAGATTGGCTAATGGCTAAAAAGCCGCGGCCAGTCGGATGGTATAGGTAGCGTAATGTTCCAAAGTTTGCTTGAATAGCTAAAATAGTGCATTAAATGCAAAATAAGCAATATTTCTTGCAAAAAGCCTATTAGAATGTTGCAGGAACTTGTTGAAATTTTGCAAGAAAAGAATTGGGTATGAAATTTTTCTTCGCTCCATTGTTATTCCTCGCGCACATGACCGGCGCTCAGCCAGTGAATCAGCTCACGCAGGCGGAGCGTAAAGCCGGCTGGCAACTATTATTCGACGGAAAAACAACGACCGGATGGCGAGGAGCCTACCAGACAACGTTCCCCGCAACTGGCTGGAAGGTGGTCGATGGTGAACTACGGGGCGAACTCGTCAATGGAGCTGAATCAGGCGATGCCGGTGATATCGTCACCCTAAAAAAGTACCGGGATTTTGAACTTGTCTTCGACTGGAAATTAGGAGCGGGTGGTAATAGCGGAGTCAAGTACTTTATTGAAGAACGCCAGCCTAAACCGGATCGGGGTTCGCAGGCAGGCTACGAGTATCAGCTTATCGACGATGCCAACTACATCTATAATGGGAAACATCTCCCCCAGGACCTGAAAACCGCATCGATTTACGACGTAATCCCTGCCGAAAAGCCCAATGCCGGGGTTGTCGAATGGCACACCTCAAAAGTTGTTGTCAATCGAAACCGGATCGAACATTGGTTAGACGGCAAACAGGTGCTGGCGACGGATCGAACATCGGAAGCTTTTATAGCGGGGGTTGCCGACAGTAAATTCAGGGAGTATCCTGGGTTTGCCCAGATTCCCGAAGGGCATATCCTGCTCCAGGATCACGGCCACAGCGTTGCCTTTAAAAACATCAAAATCAGACCAATTACTCCGACTCATGGATCGCAGAAAATTCCTTAAAAACAGTTCGTTAGCCGCTGTCACAACGGTTGGCATTCCTACTCTGGTACCGGCTTCTGTGCTGGGTCGGGCCACGCTTGGTAAAAACCGGTCTACCGGCGGACTGCCGGCCCCTTCGGACCGAATCACCGTTGGGATGATTGGCACAGGGCGGCAGGGGTACGGGCAGAATCTTCAGGGTGCTAAAGTCTCCAACGTACCGGGCTTGCTGGATTTACCGGATGCCCAGGTCGTAGCGGTTTGCGACGTCGATTCCTGGCGGATGGAAGAAGCCCGAAAATTAGTGGATGGGCGATACGCAAAAAATTCGCCGACCGGTAAGTACAAAGGCTGCTCGACACACCTGGATTTTCGCGAAATCCTGAACCGAAAGGATATCGACGCCGTCATGATCTCTACACCGGATCACTGGCACGTACCGATGGGTATTCTGGCGGCCAAAGCCAAAAAGCACATCAGCTCCGAGAAGCCCTTGAGCTTAAGCGTGCATCAGGGCCGCGAGTTGGTCGAAGCTGTAAGAAAGGCTGGTGTGGTAAACCGAACCGACAGCGAGTTTCGCTCGATGCGCATTCATAATCAACCCGTTGAGCTCGTACGAAACGGTCGTATCGGGAAATTGCAGCGTATCGATATTGTGTTTCCGTCAGACCCTACGCCTGTGCCGATTCAAGCGGATATGCCTGTTCCGAAAGAGCTGAATTATGAAATGTGGCTGGGTCCGGCCCCGTACGTTCCGTACACGGATATGCGCGTACATACGCCCTTTGATCTGCTTAAACGTCCCAACTGGATGCGGGTCAGCACCTATGCGCAGGGGATGATTGCCAACTGGGGCGCTCACTATTTCGACATGGCGCAGTGGGCAAACAACACCGAACATACAGGACCGGTTGAAGTGGTGGGAAAGGGCGAATTTCCGAAAAGCCTCTGGAACACGATGATCAATTTTGAGGTAACCTACCGCTATGAAAATGGGGTGGTGCTGACCTGTAAGCAAACGCCCACCAGCAAACCCAGCATCAAGTATACCGGGTCGGACGGGTGGATTATGACCGAAGGCTATAACGGAACCGCCACTGCCAGCAAACCTGAATTGCTCACGCTCAAACCCGAAAAAGGGGAACTTGATTTTTCAGCCAATTTATCCGACAAGGGCGATTTTATTGCCTGTATTAAGGCCAACAAACCCACGATGGACCCCATCGAAGTTGGTCACCGGACAATCTCAATCTCGCAGATTGGCCTCATTGCCTGCCAGTTAGAAGAAAAGTTAACGTGGAACCCAGCGCAGGAACTCTTTGTGGGAAACAATCAGGCGAACGCCCTGCTGACCTCTCCCTTATCGCGTAATCCGTGGAACGTCTAACCAGCAACGATGATGATACTATATCCTTCCCGCCGACGCTTCCTCGAACAGTCTGGTGCGGTACTGGCCGGGCTTTTGCTGACGGATGGCTTTGCCGGTACCAGTGTTTATGCGATAAAACCGAAAATAAGTGCACACCTGTGGATTTATGCCAGTAACCATCCGCCCAATTGGGATGCCACGCCCGATTTAGAACGGGCATTTGCTGACTTGCAGGGAACGGGCGTGGATGGGGTCGAACTCATGGCGGTTAATCTAAAGCACGACGATGCGGTGGAACGAATCGGCAAACTCTCCGCGACATACAAACTACCCATTACCGGCACTTCTTATAGTGCTGACATGTGGAATGCCGCCAAACAGGAGGAAATCATAACGGACGTAACAACAGTTATTCAGCGCCTTAGTCAGCTTAAAGGCAAAAATCTGGGTTTATCGGTCGGCAACCGCGCCGGCGGACCGGCCAAACACCAGAAAACGGATGCCGAACTCGATGCACAGGCGGGTGTACTCAGAAAAATCGTCGCGATCTGTAAGCAGTACCAGGTTGAGCCTAACCTGCATAATCATACCTACGAGGTAGAAAATGGATTGCACGATTTAAAAGGTACGCTGGCCCGACTTCCCGATATCAGGTTAGGGCCCGACTTGAACTGGATGATTCGGGCGGGGGTCAATCCGGTTGATTTTATCAATACGTATGGGCAGCAGATCAGCTATTTCCACATCCGGGATCAGTACGCTGATGGCACCTGGACGGAATACGTGGGACAGGGAGTTACTGACTTTCCGGCAATTGCGGCCGCGTTGAAAGCAAAGAATTTTCAGGGGAACGCGGCCATTGAGTTGGCTTTCCCCGCAAATTATAAGCCGCAAAAACCGCTGAAGGAAGTTTGGCAACTAAGCCGGGCGAGTGTAAAGAAAGCCTTTGGCTGGTGAGCGTATTTTTGTCATCCCGACGCAGGAGGGATCTTCATTAGCAATAGTCTTTAAGATCCCTCCTGCGTCGGGATGACAAAAACACGCTCGAACAATCAAACAGGTTTACTATGACAAACCTAAAATATCATACAGTACTTACTGTCCTGATTCTCTGCCTTGTACTGCTATCTCAATTTAGTTACGCCCAGTCGCACGAAGTCAAAAGTCCATTCTTTGTCATGAACAATGGGCTTAGCGATACATCGGCCTACAAAACGCCGGAAGCACAGGTGGCCTTAGCTGCCAGCATGGGATTCGACGGGGTCGAGAAAAACCGGCTTACCAACTTCCCGGAATTCTATCAGGCCCTGAAAGCCAACAACCTGAAACTCTGCACAATCTATGTCGAGGTGAATCTGGATGATACAAAAACGCCTTTTGACCCCCGACTGGAAGAAACCTTTAAACTGATTCAGGGGACGCAGGCCATGCCGTGGCTGTTTATTACCAGTAAAAAGTACAAGCCTTCCTCGGTTTCAACCGATTCGATTGCCGTGCCGATTGTGCAGACGATTGCAGACATGGCGCAGCGGTATGGGTTGAAGGTAGCGCTCTATCACCACGTCTGGTTCTGGCTGGAAACGGTAGAACATGGCATTAGCCTGACGAAGAAAATTAACCGGCCCAACGTTGGCATTGCGTTCAATCTGGCTCATTATCTGGCAACTCAGTACGTAGCAGGCCAGAATCCGGTTGATAATTTTCTGGCCTGGGCGTCAAAGGCTAAACCGTATCTATTCGCGGTCAGTGTCAACGGGGCCGATTTCCCACCGCCCTCACCCGACCGGAGTACGATCTGGAATACGCTGATCCAGCCCCTGGGCGAAGGCAAATACGATACCTACAGGTTTCTCAAAACCTTCTGGGATATGGGTTTTCAGGGGCCGGTTGGGTTGCAATGTTACAATATCAAACAACCCAAAACAGTACACCTCAACCAATCAATTAAAACCTGGCAAGCGTATAAAAAACGGTACGCTTCTGCCCGGCACGGGGTCGCCCGTGCAGTCCGATAAAAAACAATAAATCGATATAGACTATGTTATCAGCCGAGCAACTTCAGGAATACAACGAGCAGGGCTACGTGGCCGTTCGTCAGCTTTTCACAAAGGAAGAAGCTGAGTTGCTTCTTCAAACCTCCACCAGCGATTCAGTCATTTCCGAAAAATCCTATGATTTACTGGACGCCAATGGATTTAAAACCCGGTTGGCCCTCTGGTATACCCCCGGCGACGACGTGTATGGCATGATGTCGCGCAGCCGACGGATGGTAACCGCCGTGGAGCAATTGCTTGGTGGCCCCGTGGCGCATTACCATTCCAAAGTGATGCAGAAAGCACCCCGTACGGGCGGTGCCTGGGAGTGGCATCAGGATTACGGCTACTGGTATAAGAACGGGTTTTTATTTCCTGATATGCTCAGTGTCATGATTGCCCTGACGCCGTCGACCATCGAAAACGGCTGCTTACAGGTGCTGCCGGGGTCGCATAAGATGGGCCGGGTAGAGCATTTGAATACAGGCGAACAGGTAGGAGCCGATCAGGCGAAGGTAGATGCCTATGCGAAATTACGGGAGGTTGTATACTGCGAATTAGCGCCAGGCGATGCCTTGTTTTTTCACTCCAATTTACTTCACAGCTCGGGACAGAATACGTCCGAGAATCCCCGCTGGTCGATTATCTCTGCCTATAACCGGATTGATAACCGCGCGTATTTGCCTGTTCAGGAATCAAGTTACACCCCCCTCGAGGTAGTGGATGACGACGCTATTTTACAGGCGGGGACGAAAGGCATTTCGGATACGGCCGATTTTCTGGATAAGTCGCAGCGCATCTACCAGCAAACGAATTGATTATGCGTATACACCCCAGCGTTAGGTGGCGAATTCTGACCCTGCTCTTTGCCGCAACAACCATCAACTACATTGATCGGAATGTGCTTTCGTTTACGATGATCGACGTAGGCTTCAAAAAAGAGATGATGGGCGTTGCCCAGGATGCACCTCTGACGCAGGCGGTCAGCAATGAATTCAAAATTCAAATGGGGTACGTTGATTCAGCCTTCAAGTTCACCTACGCCTTCGGCTTTCTGCTGATGGGCTGGCTAATCGACCGGATTGGCGCAAGGCGGGGGTTTAGTCTGGGTATTTTACTATGGAGTATGGCGGCATCGCTGCATGCACTGGCGGGTTCATTGGGTAGTCTGCGCTGGTTCAGAGCTTCGCTGGGTATTGGCGAGGCCGCTAATTTTCCGGCCGCTATTAAAACGGTGGCCGAATGGTTTCCACAGAAAGAACGCGCGCTGGCAACGGGTCTTTTCAATGCAGGGGCCAATGTGGGCATCATCGTTACGGCCCTGCTCGTACCCTTTCTGACGCTTCGATTCGGCTGGCGGGCCTCTTTTCTGGTAACGGGTAGTTTGGGGATACTTTTACTGCTAGCCTGGTGGAAATTTTATCATAAGCCCGAGAATCACCCGGCACTCAAGGACAGAGAACGCATTCACATACAGTCAGATAGAGACCAGCTATCAATCGACACCCAGAAAATTCCTTGGATTCAGTTACTAACGTTTCGGCAAACATGGGCCTTCGCCGTCGGCAAGTTTATGGCCGATCCCATCTGGTGGTTCTACCTGACCTGGTTACCCGATTTTTTTAACAGCAACGAGGCCCTGGATCAAAAGCTTGATCTGAAAACCATTGGTCTGCCGTTTCTGGTCATCTACATCGTATCGGATGTGGGGAGTGTGTTTTTTGGGTGGCTGTCGTCAACATTTCTGAATATGGGCTGGTCATTGAATCGTGCCCGAAAAACAACCCTGTTTATCTGTGCGCTTTGTGTGGTCCCCATCAGTCTGGCGTCGACCACGCATAGCATCTACGTAGCTGTCGCGCTGATTTCACTGGCTACGGCGGCCCATACGGGTTGGGCCGCTACCATGTACACCTTCGCGGCTGATCTGTTCCCGCGCTCGGCGGTGGCCTCGGTAACGGGCATTGGCGGCATGTCGGGTGCCCTGGGTGGTGTTTTACTGGCTGCCGTAGCGGGCCTTATTCGGGTGCGCTATGGGTACTTGCCGTTGTTCATCATTGCCAGTTCATCGTATTTGATTGGCTGGTGTCTGATCCACTGGATTCTGCCGACCATGAAGAAAGTGGAGTTGCCACCTGTGCTGGAAGTTAGCCACCCCCAGGATTATTAACCGAAATGCCTATGAAGCAAGCCTGACACCCGTTTACCCAAAAGAGCCGACACGTGGTACCAGCACTGTCGGCTCCGAATTTTCCCCTGCTGCTAAGCACCGATTCTCGTCGGTCAGGGAGCCTTTGTCTATTCCTAACAAAAACACCTAAAATTATGCTAAACTTTTTCCCCATCCAATGGTGGAAAGCCAGGCGGCTGCTGGCTTACACGGGCTGTCTGCTAACGCTTTTCAGCGTTGCTCAGGCCGGGAATACGAACTCCCGCAATACGCCACAGGCCAGGCCTACCCAGGAAATTATTACCGGAACCGTTACCGACGAGTCCGGGCAGGGTTTGCCGGGGGTCAGTATCGTTGTCAAAGGCACGGCAAAAGGTACCACTACCGATGCGCAGGGCAGTTACCGGATTGGTGTGCCCGACCCTAATGCTATTCTTGTATTTTCCTTTGTCGGCTATATAACAATCGAAGAAACGATAGGAAGCCGGTCAACAGTGAACCTTACCCTCAAAACCGATGATAAAACCTTAAATGAGGTGGTAGTGGTGGGCTATGGTACCCAGACCCGACGTAACGTTACGGGTTCGGTGGCTAAAGTCGATCTGAAACAAACCGAGAATTTGCCCAATACCAACATTTCGCAGGCGCTGCGGGGACGAGTAGCCGGGGTTCAGTTCATCGACAACGGGCGTCCGGGGCAGAGCGGGAGTATTCTGGTTCGGGGGCAACGTTCTATCACAGCTTCCAACGACCCGCTGATCATTCTCGACGGTATCTTTTTCAATGGTAATCTGGCCGACATCAACCCCAACGACATTGAGTCGATGGAGATTCTGAAAGATGCCAGTGCGGCTGCTATCTACGGTTCGCGGGCCGCCAACGGCGTTATTTTGGTCAACTCCCGGCGCGGAGCCACCGACAAACCGACCATTCGGTTCAGTACGTATGCGGGCGTATCGAACTGGAGTCACCGGTTGAAATTATTGAGTCCCGACCGCTACGTGCAGCGAATCCTGGATTTTCGGCAGCAGAATGGCCAAACGTCTGATCCGACGCAGGTGGCCAGTTACCTGCAAAATGTGGAAGCGGAAAATTACAAAAACGGGCAGACGGTCGACCCGTTCGATGAAATCTCCCAACAAGGGTCCATTCAATCCTATAATCTAAGTATTTCGGGCCGCTCCGAACGCACCAGCTACCTGTTTTCCGGGGCTCAGGTGTACGAAAAAGGACTGATTTACAACGACAATGCCAATCGAACTTCGATTCGGCTGAATCTGGAAAACACCATTCGCCCCTGGCTAAAAGTGGGGGTAAGCTCCCTCTACGCCCGACGGGATCTGTCCGGTCAAGAGGGTGATGTGCAGGCGGCTTTCTGGGTAAGCCCGTATGGCAAGCTCTATAATGATGCTGCTAAAACGGATGTGTACCCGTATCCCTCTGACGATCAGCTATCGGTTAACCCCATGCTGTATGCAAAACTGAATAAGAACGAAGAAATCAAGCATAACTTATTTGCCAATTTCTACGCCATCGTAGACGCCCCCTTTTTGCCGGAACTGAGCTACCGGGCCAATTTTTCGCCCAACTACCGCTGGGAGCACACCTACAACTCCTCGCCTATTTACCAGAAATATGGCATCAACAACCGGGGAACAGCCAGCAAGTATAACCGGGAAGATTACGACTGGGTACTGGAAAACATACTGACGTACACCAAACAAATCAACGACAAGCACAGCTTCGATGTAACGGCGCTGTATGGCCGCAACCACCGGGGCTACGAAGCGACTTATGCGAATGGAGCTACTTTTTTTACCGATGTGCTGAGCTGGAATAACCTCAATCTGGCCCAGATCCAGACGGACTCCTCCCGAAATCAAAGTCAGGAAGGTATATCCTCCATGCTTCGGCTGAATTACCGGTTTATGAACCGGTATTTACTCACAGTAACGGCCCGGCGGGATGGTACGTCGGTCTTTGGAGCGAATCACAAATACGGTACGTTTCCGTCAGCAGCTCTGGCCTGGGTAGCGTCGGATGAGCCGTTTATCAAATCACTCTCGTTCATCAATCTGCTGAAAGTTCGGCTCTCCTACGGTCTGGTCGGCAATCAGGCCATTGGGCCGTACCAGTCCCTGAGCCGGGCCAGCACCACGCCATACGTGTTTGGCGATGGAGGCTCAACCAGTACCGGCGTGTACACCTCCTCCATGCAAAACGCAGATCTGACCTGGGAAACGACCAAATCAACGAACCTAGCGATGGATTTTGAGTTGTTCAAAGGGCGGTTAGGCGGTACCATCGAGTACTATAATCTTGATACGAAAGATCTGCTTTTATACCGGCAATTACCCAGTCCTACGGGCTTTGCGGGTGTTACCACCAATCTGGGCGCTACTAACAACAAAGGATTCGAGTTGTCCATAAACTCGGTTAATCTTAGAAAGGGGAAATTCGAGTGGAGCAGTAATGTGCTCTTTTCCACGAATACGAACCGAATCACGCATTTGTACGGGAGCGATACGAACGGCGATGGTAAAGAGGATGACGATCTGGGCAACCGGTGGTTTATTGGCCAGCCCATAAGTGTCAATTATGATTATACGCTGGATGGTGTCTATCAGGTAGGTGATGAAATTCCGACGGGCTACAAAGCGGGCTTTTATCGAATAAAAGACATTAATGGAGATGGCAAGATTACACCGGCCGACCGGAGCGTACTCAGCCAGCAACAGCCTAAATACCGCTGGGGTGTTGGCAATACATTTCGCTATGGTAACCTGTCGTTGACGGTCTTCCTGAATGCCATGATGGGCTGGTCACAGTCGTTGCCGCTGCTGGAAACGAATGGACTCATAAACTATCCCAATCGGCCCGTCAATGGGCTCGATGCTGATTGGTGGACGGCTGAAAACAAGTCCAATACGCGGCCTGCGCTGACGTACACCAACCCACTTGGACACGACTTCTACCAGAGCCGGGATTTTGTTCGGATACAGGATGTGAACCTGACCTACCAGTTTCCCAGCGCATTGACCAAACGACTCAAGATCAGCAACCTGAGTGTGTATATCAGTGGTAAAAACCTTTATACATTCACAAACTGGCAGGGTATCGACCCGGAAAGTGGCTACAATACGCGGTTGTCTTACCCAACCGCCCGTTCGGTGACGGCGGGCCTGAACTTAAGTTTCTAAACGCGCCGACCAGCGTCTTTCTAATCTGGTCTTAACCAACATAATGCAATGAATTATCCCTCTATTTCGTCGCTCACCCATGCGTTTCAGCAGGGACTTGCGGTGCTGGTGCTGCTGGGCCTGACCTGCGCCTGCAAAGATGAGGTACTCAACGAAGTACCCAAAGATTTTTTGTCGCCCGAACTGGTATTAACCAATAAAACCGGCTTCGATACGTACATCACCTCGCTGCACGCGGGCCTTCGGGACGCTTATTTCTTTAATGATAATTCCGTCGATGGAACCAACATCTGGAATTTCCAGGTGGGAACGGATGTCGGCATGACGGGCGATCCGGCCCAAAATATGTTCAAGGATTACCAGATCTGGCAAACACCAACGCTGGCTGCCGTCAACCACCATTGGGAGTGGGCCTACCAGACTGTCATCCCTAGAGCGAATACAATTATCGATTACGCCAATCGCTCAACAGCCGTCTGGAAAGATGAAGCCGAGAAAAACGCAGCCATTGCCGAAGCCCGGTTTTTCCGGGGATACACCTATAACATACTGGCGAATCTTTATGGCGACGTACCCATTGTCGATAAAGTTGCGACGCGGCCCATCCTTGATTTCGTGCGTAAACCCCGCAAAGAAGTGTATGCCTTTGCCACCGCCGATTTAGAATTTGCCTCACAGTGGCTTCCCAAAAGTACGACTCTTGAGGGGCGCGTGGTGAAAGCAGCTGCCGATCATTTACTGGCCGAGCTTTACATCAGTCAGGGTGCCTATGACAAAGCCATTGCCAGTGCCTCAGCGGTCATTAACGATGGGCAGTATCAGCTGATGACGTCCCGGTTCGGCAAATACCTGTCTCAGCCGGGCGACGTCTTTTCCGATTTGTTCAAGGATAACAATCAGAACCGGAGTACATCGGGCAACAAAGAGACCATCTGGACGCTCCAGTTTGAGTTTCAGACGCCGGGCGGTATTTACAAACCGGGTGGCGGAAATGGCTTCCTGAGAGCCTGGGGCCCTCGTTACTTCGCCATTAAAGACCCCGATGGGAAAACGGCGATGGCCGTCTGCGATAGCTTGGGTCGGCCTGTAGGCTGGTTTCGGCCGACGAACTATTACAGCTATTCGCTCTGGTCGGATGCGTCGGATATTCGTAATTCGACGAACAATATCCGGCGGGAGTTTTACTACAATGAACCTACGTCTAAATACTTCCGACAGAAGGTGAACCGGACTACTTCGAAGGACCTCGACACGATGTGGTATTATTATCCCTTCATCCGAAAGATTGAAGGCGAAGCACTGTCCGGCATAACCTACGGGCGAACATTCAAAGAGCACTACCTGATGCGGCTCGCGGAGACGTACCTCTACCGGGCAGAAGCCTATTTGTTGAAAGGTGATAAGCAAAAAGCGGCCGATGACATCAACGTCGTGCGGAGTCGGGCCAAAGCCAAACCTGTGTTAGCTTCTGATGTGACGTTGGATTACATACTCGATGAACGGGCACGCGAACTGATGCTGGAGGAGTTGCGTCGGTTAACCTTGAGCCGGATGGGCAAATTAGTGGAGCGGGTGAAAAAGTACAATCCGGTTAGTGCCGCCACGATAAAACCTTTCCATGAGTTTTTTCCCATCCCGCAGAAATTCATCGACGCCAACCTGAATGCCAAAGTTGAGCAGAATCCGGGCTACTAACTATACCAAAGCTTTGCAGAAGATTAGGTTGTCCTTCTTCCGATTGCAATGCTGTCGGGAGAATTTAGAATAGTTGCCTACCTGAACAGGGTTGCGCACTACTTCAGTTTATTTAGTAGTCCGAAATCCGGGAAAATGACCCACCGCGCTGTTTAACTAAATACCACTCTATCGTTTGCCATGATCCGTTATCTCTATGGGTTGATCGCCATTTTGTTATCAACCATGCCCGGATATACTCAATCTATGAGCGCGGGTGTTTCGCCGTCCCGCTATGAGAAACTGAAGAAAGGGATCAATATCGACAACTGGCTGGTCCGAAATGCCAATGAGATTTTGGCCGGAACTCAATTTACAGAAGCAGACCTTAAGCTTATTAAACAGGCAGGGTTCAAACACGTTCGGTTTCCCATCCGCTCGCCCCTGATGAACGAGCTGCAGCCGGAGAAACTGAATCAGCGGGATATCGACAGCATAAAAAGCGTGCTGAATCGGATGCTCAACAATGGTCTGGCCGTCGTGTTTAACCCCGTTCATCCGGCGCGAGAATACTCGGCCAGACTGGAAGTAGATAGCGTCCTGCAAACTAAATTCGTGCGCTTCTGGACCGTACTGGCGAAAGAATTCAGCACATACGACCCGGAAACCGTATTTATTGAGCCGATCAATGAACCGTTTTTTAAACACCCGCCAACCTGGTTTACCTTTAATGAACGACTGCTGAAGGCAATCCGTCAGTCGGCACCCCGACACACATTGATCATATCACCCGTTAAAGGCAATATCGACGTGATCGACATGACTCCCCTTGCCGACAAGAACGTAGTGTATTCCACTCATTTCTACTCGCCTTTTGCCTTCACGCACCAGGGAGCGCCCTGGCTCAAGAATTTGCCCCTGGGTCAGCATTATCCCAGCGATAAATGGAATGCCGACTATTTGAAAACCGATTTTTTCAATCCCCTCATGGCCTGGGTTAATAAACAGGGCGTAAAGGTGTATATGGGTGAATACGGAGTTTTAAATACGGCAGACTATGCTGACAAACTGGCCTGGTTAACCGATGTTGGACAGATCGTTACTGAGTTGAATCTGGCCGCTGCTCTTTGGTCTTATAATCCCGGATTTTCAATTCTGGAGAGCCCTAAAGCGCCAACAGGTCAGCGAAACTTCGACAGCAAACTGCTGAAAACGTTTCAGCTATATGAATAGGATGACATACGTTAACGATTGGTTGAAATAGCATTACCAGTCTATCACTATAGGCAGTAGAATATTCTAAAATTTGCCCCTATCCGCATGATATTATATTAAATGCAAAATAGGCAACATTTTCTGCAAAAGACCCATTAGAATGGTGCTGGAACTTGTTGGAATTTTGCAAGAGAAGAACTGCATATGGAATTTACTTCGCTAAACAATACCCACCAAAAATTGCCGTAATAAGCTATGAACGCCCGCCTGTCGCCTTCCGAACACATTGCCCTCTGGAATAGCTTCAGACAGGGAGACCCAGTGGCCTTTGCCCAATTGTATGACTTGTTCGCGGCAGACTTATACCGCTATGGCTACAACCTGATTCGGAACAAACAATTGGTCGAGGATTGCCTGCACGAGTTGTTTCTCCACTTGCATGAGAACAAAGCCCGGCTTGGTGGTACAGACAACATCCGATTCTACCTCTACCGGGCGTTACGACGCCGGTTAGTAGATACAGCTACCCGATCGGGCAAATTAAACTCGAATGAGTATGTTTTTGATAATGCCGGGCTTTGGATTGACTCCTATGAGCAAGTCCTGATCGAGGAACAAGTTGCTGAACAGCAAAAGCTGGTGGTCCTCTATCACCTCAATCAGTTGCCAAGACGTCAGAAAGAGGTGCTCTATTTAGTGTACATGAACGAACTTACCTATCAACAAACGGCAGAGGTGATGGATGTTACGATCAAAACGGTATATAACTCCGTTAACGTGGCTCTGCAAACGCTGCGGGCGTATCTGTGCGAACCGCTTCCTTTTCAAAAGTCATAGTTTGCAGCGGTTACCGTGTACCCCACCAGTCTTCTGAGCTACTTCCGACTTTTCCTGATAAAGTTAGCCATTCCCTTATTGTCATGAAGAATTTACAGTTACGCATTTTAGTTACCTTGTTTTTGCGCTGTCAAAACTGTGTTTAGGCCAATCGGCCAGCCAGGTTGTCATTACCTCGCCCGACAAAGCCATTGTCGTCACGGTGAGTAATTCGGCTTCAACAGGAACTGGTCCCCGTTTGAAGTATCAAATAACAGCCTTTGGACAGACCGCTGTGGCACCTTCCCGGCTGATGGTATCGACCAACACTTCGCGGGGGACAACGCCTGGAAGATAGTGCGGGGTGCTCATCCGAAGTAAAAAATTACCCTAAATTGACTTCCGTATAAACTGGACTGTTAATCGAACTCATCAATGCCTTCGCGTTTCATCTGCTTCAAATCGCTTGTGTGTTTTTTCGTTATGCTGGCTAGTGTTGTTTGGGGCAGGTTCGCCATAGCACAAAAAACCGTTGGTCACCAACAAAAGCCGGGTGGCACGGAAAAAGTCGCTTTTTCAATTGACAAGGGAGTCCTGGAAAAAGGGCAATTGCTATTTCAGAATAACTGCTCACACTGCCATAACTTTTTGCAAAAAGGAATTGGACCAAACTTGGGGCAAGTTACTACTGAGGTGCCAGTGACCTGGCTAAAGCAGTTTATTCGGAATGCGCCGGGAAAGATTAGCCAGAAAGACAACCGGGCAATCCGGCTTCTCGCGGAGTATAAGCAGGTGATGCCCGCCTTCCCAATATTGACAGATACCGATTTAAACGCCTTACTGGCCTACCTTCAGGCCAATCAAAAAGCCCAATTACCTGCTTCTGGGAATAAAAGACGGGATGTTGGCCTGAGAAATCCGATTTTGACCAGCCCCGCCAAATCAGGTCTGCGGCTTCGACTGAGCGAAGTACTAACTGCGCCGTCAAGCGCAACGACTATTCCCAGGGCTCGAATCAACAAAATGGCCGTCTTGCCGGGTCAGCCAGGCCGGGTCACGCCAGACCGGGTATTTATTGAGGATTTACGGGGAATCCTTTATGAGCTGGCAGGCAAGGAACTACATGTTTTTATGGACCTTAGCAAAGAGCGTTCGGACTTTATTCATTCGCCGGGCTTGGGCTCAGGGTTCGGCAGTTTCGCCTTTCATCCGGAGATTTATCAGAACGGTCTTTTTTATACCACCCATACCGAAAAAGCAGGAACGGCTCCCGCCGATTTTGCCTACGCCGATTCGATTCCCGTCCGGTTGCAATGGGTGCTCACCGAATGGAAAATGAGTGATCCGACCAAAGCCGTTTTTTCTGGAAAAGGTCGTGAACTGATGCGCGTCAACTTCGTTTCGGCCATTCATGGACTTCAGGAAATCACCTTCAATTCACTGGCCCGGCCTGGAGACCCCGACTACGGGTTGTTGTATATTGGCATAGGCGATGGCGGGGCTACCGAAGATGGCTTTTACTTTTTGTGCAATGACAAAAGCCGAATCTGGGGTTCGGTCGTGCGAATTGACCCCAGAGGAAGCAATAGTGCAAACGGCCGGTATGGCATTCCACCTGGTAATCCCTACGCGCAGGACAAGGACCCGGCTACACTCGGGGAGCTATTCTGCCGGGGATTCCGCAACCCAAACCGCATTAGCTGGACACCCGATGGGAAGATGCTGATTGCGGACATTGGTCAGCACAATGCCGAAGAAATCAACCTTGGCGTTGCTGGAGGAGACTACGGCTGGCCGGAGCGGGAAGGTACGTTTCAGATGAATCCAAGGGGCGACATGAGTGTGGTGTATCCCCTACCTCCCGACGATTCAACGTCTGGGTATTTGTATCCGGTGGTACAATACGACCATGATGAAGGCAATGCCATTTCGGGCGGGTTTGTGTATGCCGGAACCGCGCTGCCCCTGCTTACCGGGAAATACGTATTTGGCGACATCGTTAACGGGCGGGTATTCTTTGTCAACAACAACGAACTAAAGCCCCGAACGCAGGCCCTCGTTCAGGAATTCGAGATAGAAGTAGACGGTGGGGCGGCCCAGCCTGGATTGGCACTCCGGCAGCTAACCACCTTTCAAAAATTATGTGGCAGCAAAAAAACAGACCTTCGATTTGGTATTGGCCAGAATCAGGACTTGTATCTGTTCACAAAAGCTGATGGTCGACTGTACCGGGTAACGGATTGTTACCAGCCTAAATAGCGCAAAATCAGCCGTAAATCTTCATTGGCAAGCCCCTTTCAAACGCTGCTTAAATCTACATTTATTTTCAGCATGACTCATCCAACCCGACGTTCGTTCCTGGCTTCCTCCTTTGGCATGGCCGCACTGGCTATTCCCGAATGGCCCTCTATTACCTTCGCGCCAAAACCTAAACTATCGTTTTCAACGCTGGGTTGCCCGGCCTGGTCGCTGGAAACCATCTTGAAAACAGCCGTCGACAATGGGTATCAGGGTGTAGAATTGCGCGGACTGGAGAAGGAAATGGACCTTACTAAACGCCCGGAATTTAGCACTCCCACCCGTGCTGCCGAGAGTCGGAAACGGTTTGCCGGGAAGGGTGTTCGGATTATTAACTTAGGCTCGTCGGCCCAACTGCACCATGCCGACCCGACAAAACGAAGCCAGCAGGTAGACGAAGCCCGGCGGTATATCGACCTGGCTCAGCAGCTTAATTGCCCATTTGTGCGGGTCTTCCCCGACCAGTTGCCACCCGACCAACCTCGTGAGCAAACATTGCAGCTCATCAGCCAGGGTCTGCTTGAATTGGGCGAGTACGCCAAACTCCGTTCCGTTACGGTGTTGCTCGAATCGCACGGCGAGTTGACCCGAAGCGATTTGTTACTCCGGATTCTGACGGCCGCCGAACATCCGAACGTCGGGCTGATCTGGGACGTATTCAATATGTGGACGGCCAGCGCTCCGGGAGATAGCCATGAGGATGTCGGCGAGGTATATAGTAAATTAAAAAAATACATTCGGCATACGCATATAAAAGATGGCCGAATTGAAAACGGGAAACACCGCTACGTGCTGGTTGGACAGGGAGAAGCTCCCTTACAGAAAGCGATTTCGGTCCTAGCCAAGAGCGGCTATCAGGGGTTCTACAGCTTTGAGTGGGAGAAACGGTGGCATCCTGAACTTGAAGAACCAGAACTGGCCATGGCGCAGTATCCCAAAGCCATGAAGGCGTATTTCTGAATCAATCACCTGTCGGTTAGCATGAAACACAATTTCTCTATTTTCGCAACGGTGATTCTGCTGTCCAATGTCGACCTAACGACAGTGAATGCAGCTACAAACCAACTTATAAGTGCACCCACTATCGGTGCTCAACAAACGTCCGATACCAATCAGATTGTCGCCATCACGTACCCACCACTGACCAAACGGGAAGGAGAAGGCCTGAAACTGCCCATCCCGCCTGCCCAGCATCCAAGACTTTACTTAAGGGCAGAGGACATCCCCGAACTGAAAAAGAAAGCGACAAGCCCTTTACTAAAGGATTGCTGGAAGAAAATTGTTTCTGCAGCCGCCCTCAGCACCGATGGCTACCTGCCTCTGACTGGTGAAACGCACAATAATAACGTAGCGGTCAGTAATGCCATTGAGGCCAAAGCGTTCTTATCGGTTTTAAATAATGACCAAAAACTCGGTCGGGCAGCGATTGATGCCCTCCTGCACTACTATGGTACCCTCAAAATCAATCCCAAACGACCTGACGTGACCCGTGAAATTGGCCGGGCTATTGTCACTGGATCAATGGTGTATGACTGGTGTTACCCGGTACTAACTCCCGCCGAGAAAACGATACTCATTGGCCGGATGGAAACGCTGGCTACCACCATGGAGATTGAGTGGCCAGCCATTAAAGGAAGCTCCCTGACCAGCCACACCGTAGAAGCGCAGTTATCCAGAGATATGCTGTCGTTAGCCATTGCTACCTATGACGAGAAACCAATTATCTACAACCGTGTTGTGGGCAGAATCTTCGCCGAATTTGTACCGGCCCGTGCTTTCTACTATCCGGCCGGTTATCACCATCAGGGGAGTGCGTATGGGGCCTATCGTTTTAACTGGGAGATGTACGCCACCTTTATTTTCGACCGGATGGGCTACCCCAATGTATACGGTAGAGCACAGCAAAAAGTACCCTATTATTTTATCTACAGTCGCCGACCCGATGGCCAATTGCTCCGAAACGGCGACGATTATAGTGAGCACTCGCATACGTTTGGCCAGTGGTGGCAACTGGGGCAGAGTGCTTTATTATTAGCAGGCAGCTATCACAACGATCCGATTGTTCTGGCCGAAGCCCTGAAAGAACGAACCGTAGGTGACAACCGGGATTATCTGTTTGAGTTTCTATTTTTTAACTGGGCGTCACTCCGCCCCAAAGCGGATGCGCCGGTTACCAAGGCCTCGCTTCCCTTAACCAATTATTTTGCGCCCCCGTTTGGAGCCATGATTGCCCGAACCGGCTGGCAGGACGGTTTAGCTTCACCGAGTGTGGTGGCAGAAATGAAAGTCCAGGCCTATAATTTCACTAATCACCAGCACCTGGATGCGGGCAGTTTCCAACTCTATTACAAAGGGCCATTAGCGGTTCAATCGGGTGTGTACCAGGGTAAAAACGGTACGTATGGTGATGAGCATTTTAAAAATTATGCCCAGCGGTCCATTGCGCACAACACCCTGTTAATCTATGACCCAGCCGAAAAATTTACCTGGCACAAACGAGCTATTCGCAATGATGGTGGCCAGCAGTTTCCCAACGAGGCCCATGAGCCTGAAAATCTGACAGAGCTATTGACTCAGGGATACAAAACCGGCGAAGTACAGGCCCATGCCGTGGGTCCCGATTCGCTCAGACCCGAATTTTCGTACTTAAAAGGGGAGCTGTCTGCTGCCTATTCAGCCAAGGTAAAAAGTGTCAGGCGGTCGTTTGTTTTCCTGAATTTTAACGACGCTACCATTCCGGCAGCCTTGCTAGTCTTTGATCATGTTACGGCAGCCGACTCAACGTTTAAAAAATACTGGTTGCTGCACAGTGTGGAAGAGCCTGTGATTAAGGGCGCTCAGGCTACTGTTAAACGAACAGGGCGAGGGTACAAAGGCAAGCTACTCAACACAACCTTACTGCCCACCCAAGACAATCTGACCATCGAAAAAGTGGGGGGAGAAGGCAGGGAATATGATGTCTTTGGCACCAATTACCCGCAACCGGTAGCCAATCCGTCCACCAGGGCCGCAGACAGTGCCGCCTGGCGAATTCAGGTATCGCCAAAAAAGGCAGCGCGGACTAATCTTTTTCTGAATGTAATGCAGCTGATGGATAGCAACGTAACCCCATCCACAGCCAGATTACCCCAGAAGCTGGAAACCGATCTTTTTACCGGGGCCAGACTTGGCGACAGGATTGTGTTGTTGAGCAAAACGGGAACGGCCATTGGAATCCCCTTCACGTTAAAAGTGACCGGCAAAGGCGTCTTTACCGTATTGATTACGGACGTGCAGACAGGTGATTGGCAGGTCCGCTCGAAAAGCACCAATAAAGTCATTAAAAACGATTCACAAGTCCTGTATTTCAGGGTGAGTGCCGGTGAGTATACCGTGTCAAAAAAATAATTCCGACCGTTCTACCCTATTCTTCTTATACGATGCCAAGGAATCGATTCGCCTTTATTGGGGTATGGCTGCTGATGCCGTGCACACTTTTTGCCCAATCACTTGATGTCTATCCCGCTCCCGCCGGGATTGCCCCTTCGCTGTACTTTTCGGTGCGGGCTAGGATAGGCCAACAACCCTGGCAACCCGTATTTATCCATCATTCCATCAATAGTCTTGATAGCTTAGGCGGATTGTCAATCGGCATCTTTTCCTTTGCAGGTCCGATAGAACTGGAAATTACCTCATCCAACCAACCTGGTTCGCTTGACAATGTGGAGGTTCGGCCCAAGCCCTATGGCATCACAACCCAACTGGCGGACGGGAAGATTTTTCTTCGACTATCCAAACCGGCCAATTTTGTCGTCGAAGTAAATCGGTCCGGCGGGGCGAGTGGTGCTCGTCAGGCATTATTGATTTCTGCCTGTCCCATCGAGCGCCACGCACCCAAAGCCACAGACAAAGGGGTAGTCTATTTCGGGCCGGGTGTACATAGAATTGGGGATGCCTACCCACTAAAAAGCAACACAACCTACTACCTGGCGGGAGGTGCTTACTTAAAAGGAGCCATGCGGGGCTTTGGAGCAGTTGAAAACGTACGAATTTGTGGGCGTGGCATACTGGATTCGGGCCATCAACCGTATCAGCATCCACTGAAAGGTCTTCGATCTAATATTCTGTTTGAAGACGGACGAAACGTGACCATCGAAGGTATCACGGCCATGCAGGCCGGTAATTATCAGGTCAAGTATCAGACCAAAGCACCCAATGACCATTTCGAGGTGGACAACCTGAAGTTAATTGGCTGGCACCAGAATACCGATGGCATCCACATCTCAGACATGGACTGGAAAGACCACCCCACGGTGGGAAACGCCCCCGGTTTGCGAGTGTCGGTAACGAATAGCTTTATTAATGCCAATGATGATGCCCTCCTGATCTGCGACGGCATCCAGCAATTTGAGGCCCGGAATTGTGTGATCTGGGATCGGGGTAACGGCGCTACGTTCTGCTTAAGCTGGGGCGGCCACCAGCCGGTTGATGGAGCACTGATCCAGGACTGCTACGTCATTCATAAGGAAGGCAAAAACCCGGTTTTTCGGGCCAACCACGCTGGTGAGGCCGATATAAAACAGGTCACGTTTAAAAATATTTATATCGAAGGCAATGTCCAGACGCTCATCGGCCTGCAAACGATGGATCACCGGTACGACCCCGATCCGGGCAAAGGCAACGTACATGCTATCACTTTTCAGCATATCGTATTGGAAGGAAACTGCACAGATAACTTCATTTTAGGCTACAATCCACAAAGCCGGGTCTACGATATTCACCTTAACCAGATAGTTGTCGGGGGCAAGCGCATTAAAAGTCTGGCCCAATTCCCCCTGCGCACGAATGCATACACGGGTCATGTTACGATTCGCTAGGTAGTAAATTAATTTTTGAATGAATCTTGCCGTATTCGCCGGACTCAGTTGACAGTTACGAAAATTGGGCTGTCCCAATACCACTGTCCCACCCCACTTTCGCACAGGAAAACGACCGATTATTTTAAGACAAGAAAAATTGGCAGCCTACTCTAAGCCAAGACACACTAACAAACTTTATGTTTCTGTACATTGCAATATGGTTCAATGGGAACTTGGCTGTAATGATCTTTATGGACATAAACGGCATTCTGAAATCGCTACAGCTAGTTAGCTCTTATTCAGGCATTTCAAACTGGCTTTTTACTTCTTGATTCCCTTTATGGATGCCCTTAACGACCCTATTTAAAAAATTATTGAGAATGGCCAACTGGATAAATCCATAGATCGACAAATGGCCCAATGAGCCTATATGATTTTACAGACAGATCGTTACTTACCGTTCTTTCAACTTAAAATAACAGAACAATGGCCAGGTGTGCGGGTGCGAGCAGTACCCCTGAAAGGCCCGTTTCCGATCTTGTGACGGTACCCAGAACGCGTATAATCCTTCGCGGTACAAGGTCGAGTTCACCTCGTCGGCTGCTGTCCAGTGGCCCACCCAATAATCAGGGTACTGCTCGGCGTAGGTATGAAACGAAAATTTTATCAATAACGACCAGGCTTCGGCTTTATCGAACGTAGCGACGCCAAGCAGCACGGGATATTCCAGCGAAAACCAGATACCCCCATCTTCGCCGTCGGCATTTCTGCCCCACAACGACCGCTCCCGGGTTCGGATGCCAATTTTCTCGGGAGCCAGCACCTTGCTTTTTACATACTCGTAAATTTCCCGTTTACGCGACGTCGGTAAGCCCGGACTCTGCAACAGATACCCCTGTGGTTCGAGGCAAACGTTGTCGAGGCCGAACCTGAGTTTAGGGCTTAAGTAAGCACGGGCCGAAAATTTCCGGTCGCCCAAATCCTTCAAATAGCTTTGCTCCACGGTTGTCCTATACTCCGTCAGGGCGCTGATGAAGGAGGACGCGTCTGCATTAGTCGCTTTTTCCAGGGCTGCAATCAGCTTCGGGAAGATGGCTAACACCATCGCTGAATTCAGGTGCGATTCAGCGGAGCCGACATAGATGTTCGGTGAGTGATCGTGAAAAAAACTATCGCTCCAGTCAGAGTTCAGCATCCTGACCAACCCGTTTGGGCCGAGACCTACCTCGTCGCGCAGGTAGGTAAACTGTTTTTTCAGATGGGTAAGTACTGTCGCTTTCCGGTCTGCTTCGGCTGGATAGTACGCAACCTCTTCATTCAGAAACTGATAATCGCTGGTAATCAACAGGTATTCGGCAAGGGTGTTGAAGAAAAATAATTGTTCGTCGCTTTCTTTATAAATCGACGGGGCTGAATAGCCAAAACCGGCGTTGCCCCGTTTGATTTCACCGTCGGCTTCCGAATGTTTGATCACGTAACGTAGCGTCGATTTGGCCAGTGCAGGATTCGTGTAGCAGGCGGGCATCGCGGCCTGCAAGTGATCGCGGTTCGAAATATTATCTCCGAAATAATAGCTGTACACCGTTCCCTGCGGGATAAATGTTTCCTTATAATACGCACTGTATTTGGCCGAAGCTTCCATCATGTGGGCGTTCCACAGCATCTCCCGTTTGAGTATTTCGTTCGTTTCGGTGGAAAAGTCAGGTAGTTTCGCTTTCCACTGCTGCGCAAACAAACCCTCCGACGAGTCGGCCAGGTTTGCCCCGGCCAACAGATCGTTTACCTGAGCCTGTACATCGGCAAGCTGGTTCGTCGTTGTCAAGCCGATCACCAGATTGAACATGGCCGTTTGCCCCGGTTTCAGCGCCGTTGTAACGATAGTCGACAGCGTGTCGCCGGACGCTGTTACGGTGGAGTGATAGTCGCTGCGAGTCTGCCTCGCGTACATAAATACCGATGGCGGATCGACCTCATACGGAAAGCGCTCAGCCGGGGTTGGTACGACCTGAAACGTATTGGATCTTGCGGTCAGGTCCGCCAGCGCGATTTGGTGACTGTCGTCCAGACTGATTGTAGGGTTATACAAAAAGGGGCGTTTAGCCGGGTCGGTGTACTGGGTGCCGTTTGGCACAAAATTGACCAGCATCCGCTCGATATACGCTACATCCTGCGGTCGTTTTCCGTTGTTTTTCAGCGTAACGGTCACGACAAACGAGGGATTTCCGGTATTTATGGTGGACGATGGTTTGACCGAAATAACTCGACTACAGCTTACCTGATTATCCAGCGAATAATCGTAGCGGGCAAAGCCAGCACCAAACGATTTCTGGACCAGGGCCGGATTAGCCGCCAGGGACTTAACCCCAATCAGGTTTATTTTTTTTGTGGCTCCCTTGTCGTTTTTGAACAAAATACTGGCTTCGTTCCAGCCGTAATTGGTTTGGGCTGCGGCATTCATTCGGGCCCATACCCGCTCGGAGGTTATAAGTTGGTAGGTTCCACTCGCGTGAGTCAGTAAGGCCAGTCGGTAGTTGCCCAGCAAAAAATAGGGATCTTCCGGCAGATTGGCATCCTTGCCGTTGTTATCCGTCGCTTTAAACGGTAAAGCCCCCGTATAGTGATATATGGGCAGCCCCTTTTCCGACAGAGCCCAGTTGCCAATCGGTTGGGTATGGGCTGTTTGTAGACATACTAAACACCCGGCTATAACCAGAAGCACTAATTTCATGAAGTAAACTGTTCTTTACCAGTCAAACAGAGAATCCTTCCTTATTCCCTTTTTCCGTCAATCCTATGTCTGGAAAATTCCCGGAATTCCCATTAGGTGCTGAAAATTTTTCCGAATCATCTACCAGTTAGAATCAGGTAGGTAGGTTATTTTAACGAGTCCCGCATATAAACCCGTAAACTCGTCAGCGCTACGTTGACGGTATTGTAAACCGTTTTCAGGGTAATATCCATCACCTCAGCGGCTTGCAGATACGTCAGTCCGTTCATGTAAACCAGGTAAAGAATCTCTTTCTGGCGCTTCGGCAATTTGTTTAACTCCGCAATCAGGATCTGTTTCTGATGATCAAGCAGTTGCTTCTCAATCAATAGACTCTCATAGGGTTGAATCTGAAACTGAGCCTCATCAAACAGATACTCGTCCGAATCAAGCTTATTCATCCGGCCAACGGTGTCTAACAGGCGTCGGCGTAAGGCCTGGTAGAGGTAAAACTGAAAAGCATCTTGTAGCGCCCAGCCGGTCCCGATTTTGCTAAATGTGCAGGAACAACTCATGTAGACAGTCTTCCACCAAAGGCTTATGCGGATCAGGTTGTAGCCTTATCGATACAGATCAGCGGCAAACAATGCATAGAGTGTAGCGAATGCGTCCCGATCGCCACTGCGGAAGGCGTTCCAGAGCTGAACATGCCCGGCGGGCGTGAGTTGAGTGGCCATAGCTAACGGGAATACGATTACTGAAATTTCACCAGACTTTTGTCGGCAATCAGGATAGGCGCGTCGTAGATTGGAATATCGGTGAAGGTGTAGATGGCCCCCGTTTTTTTCCACTGACTGGCCGGAATTTCATATACGCCACCCGTTATGATATCCACATAAACTGGCGTATCGATATTGGCATTGGCAAACGAGAAGGACAGGTTACGGGTTGCGTTCGATTCGACAGGAATATAATCGTTCGCCCAGATCGTAAATACCTGCTTTTTTGTGTCTTTGTGCTGGTAGGCATAAACCGCCAGACTCCGGTCGGTACTGGGCGAATAAGTCATTTCCGCCTTGTTTTCAGGCACGAAAGCCCGGTTGTAAGTATGCTCCAGCTTTTTGATACGTTGCAACGAATGATCGAAGATGGCAGTAACGTTCTGAATAGCGTAGTAGGCAATTTTGGGCCGGATAGCCTTTTTCGTAGAATCAGATTTAATGATTCCCTTGTAATTGAGCCGATTGATTGGCCCATTGGTGTACGCCATTTCGATAATGCCGAACACGCTCGTTTCAATGTCGTGGCCCAGGTCGCCCAGCATCCGGCGAGTGTCCCATTTAGCCTGCGTCAACTCACTCCACTCGTAGTCACCCAGCGCACCCCGACCAAAACCCGGACTCGACGGTGCCCCGTTTTCGCCCTGACGTAGCGGAATGTCCGGTGCGTATTTGTCCAGAACGGCGCGTAACTGCATCACTTTGGGGTAATGTGAATCGGGGTTGTAGGTGTAGTCGTGATAGGTAAAATTGTTAAACAGGTTGATCTTCTTTTTCTCGGCCAGCACCCTAAAATACCGGTCGGCATAGTCCAGACTGATATGCCCCAGGGCCAGTCCCGATACCTTCGCTTCAGGTTGGATCCGTTTGATAATGTCGATAGTACGAATATTCAGCGCAGCGGCTTTTTCGGGCGTATTTTCCTGATTGTCGCCAAAATTGGGTTCGTTCCAGATTTCCCAGTCGACCACCTTGCTTTTGTATCGCGTCACCAACGCGTCTACCCACTTATCCCAGGCTTCCAGCGCTTCCTTCGACGTAGGCACTCCGGCTCCCAGGTTTGATCCTCCCCCATTTGGGTAATTATGATTTCCGTATGACGTTTGAAGCCAGGGTTTTAAACCCCGTTTGTGGGCATCGTCGATGATGTGGTCGAGCCATGCCCAGTCATATTGACCGGGGCGGCCTTCCGCCTTAATTTTCTCAGTTTTGTCCCAACCCGCCTGCATCCGTAACCGTTTGATTCCCAGCGGAACTAGATATTCTTTGTACTGATCGTAATCGGTAAAGTCGCGATCCATCGTCTCGCAACCGATTAGCCAGTTAGACGATTTGATTTCGCTGGTTGAACGGGGTTTTATGCTACCCAGGTACGGTAATGTTATGTTGAAGGACGTTTTTACCCGGCCCTTACCCGTGTCGATATTCTGGGCAATTACCGTGTCTTTCGGAGCAACGAGCAGGCAGAGAGTGGCAAATGCAATGTTCAAGGAATTACTTTTCATTTTTCAAATCAGATAACTAACTTATAATCAATAGAATAATAACTCCTTTTACCATGGCACCGGCGAACAATGAGGGATCTCTATTATCCTTACGCTTGAGATCCCTCATTCTTCGCTGGTGCCATGGTAAAACCGGACAAGGTTAGCCCTCACCGCTACCGGCTTTCAAATACACTGCCAGGTATGGCTACAATACGAAGATTTCCGATTGTATTTGCGGGCGTCAATAGCCGGATAACAATACGGCTCAGGCCTGGATTTGCTGAATCCTGCCAGAAAATAATTTACGAAACCCGCATTTCCCAGCCTTTTTCATACTCCCGTTTCCAGAGTTGCGTAGCGGCTTTGTTGTCCTTAATGTGTCCATTAGTCGTGTCACAATGCAGTGTTGAGCCGGTACGTTGGGAAATATTGGCCAGGTGGCAAAGCAGCACACTCTTATGGCCCTCTTCAATCGGCGCTGTTAGTTTCGTATTCTCCCGGATGGTTTCCACGAAATTGGTAAAGTGCGTCAGTTCCAGATCGCCGGTTGCGCTAATAGTGTTGTTAGGGTCGAGTTTTGTGCTGGGTTTGATTTCCTTGACGAGCTTGTTTTTATCGTCATAAATCTGGTAATCGCCACCTCCTTTATTGACTAGTGTCCCTTTGTCGCCATAAATAATAAAGCCCCGACCGCTCCCATCAATCGGGTATGAACTGCAGCTGCGTCCTTCCCAGGTGATGGCTTTCCCGTTGTCAAACTCAAACGTAGCCACTTGCGTATCTGGTGTCTGCCAGTCATCTTTATAGGCATACCGCCCACCTGACGATGTTACTTTCGAGGGGAAATCGACGCCCATAAACCATCGGCAGCAGTCAATTTCATGGTTGCCATTGTTGCAGGCTTCACCCGTACCCCAGTTCCAGAACCAGTGCCAATTATAATGCACCAAATTGTCGCGGTAATCCTGGCGCGGAGCGGGGCCTTGCCAGAGGTTAAAATCCAATGTCGAGGGCACGGCTACTTTCTTGCCGATCCCAATGGATTTGCGGGAATTGGTGTACCAGGCTTTGGCAAAATACGGGTTACCAATTGCTCCAGCTCGCACTTCCTGTACGGCTTCGATCAGCGTTGGAAACGACCGGCGCTGGCTACCGACCTGAATGAGTTTGCCGTATTTATCGCGGGCCTGAACCAGCATTTCACTTTCGTAGGGATTCTGACCGCAGGGTTTTTCTACGTACACATGCTTGCCGTTGGCAACACCTAGCAGAGCCGCTGGAGCGTGCCAATGGTCAGGGGCGGCAATTAGTAGCGCATCGAAATCTTTTTTAGTGACTAGCTCGCGAATGTCCTTGATGATGGCGGGTTGACGGCTGGCGTCTTTAACGGCGTCCAGACCGTTTTTGATGGCTTTGTCTTCCACATCGCAGAGATAGGCGACCTCCACGTTCGGTAGTTTGGAAAACGATTTGGCATGATAGGCACCCCGGCTGTTGACGCCCATTACGGCTACGACAGCTTTATTGCTTGGCGCGTTTTTACCATATATGGGGAAGTTCAAAATAGTGGTACTTGCCGTAGCCACAGCCGTATGCTTAATAAATTTCCGACGATCCATAGGATTGAGTTTTTACGAAAAAATTAGTTGATCTCTCTGATTTTAATACTGCGGAAGTTCACGGCATTGCCGTGGTCCTGCAACATGATCCGCCCTTTGGGCGCTTCACCAAAGTTGGCAAAGCCTTTGTATTTACTGTTGGCAACTAACCCCCGAAAGGCGGGTGAACCACGGTCGTACTCAAGGACTTTTACTCCGTTCAGGTAATGCTCGACATGGTTGTTGGCATATACAACAATCCGGCCCGTATTCCACTGACCTGGTGGGTTCTCACCCCCCGTCTGCTTATTGGCTTTTATCAGGTCATAGAGCGACGCCTGCGTCCGGTTGCCATCACGGCCCTGTTTGGCGTCGGGGTGTAGTTTATCGTCCAGAATCTGATATTCCAGCCCAATAATCGACCCTTTTTCGCATTCGGAACGGGTCACGAAATACTTCAGCCCACTGTTACCGCCAGGCGCTAAGTTGAACTCGAAGCTTAAATCAAACGCGCTGAACTGGTCTTTCGTCACGATGTCGCCCCCAACGATATGTTCATGTCCACCCCTTTCCGCCACCCCGATTGTACCATCTTTTAAAGTCCAGCCTGTTACTGGAAAATTATCGGTATAGGCACTTTTCCAGCCTGCCGGGCTAACTCCATCGAACAGTAGTTTCCAGCCGTTTTGTTTTTCAACATCAGTTAGTATATTGGGTGACTCCTGTGCCGTTGCCAGATTAGCCAAACCAGCCAGCATGTATACTGTTGTCAAGAGTAATTGTCTTGTCATAAAGTTTAGAATTAGCGGTCTACTTATCAATTCCCCAATTGCCTGACAACACGCCAAAAATCATCCGATAATGCTTTTACGTCGAGTTTGCGATAGGTTTTTATGAGCCGCTTTGTGTTTTCAGGGGGCGTTGATACCTCCACGACTGTTGCGTTTTGGGGCCGTAAATAAGCCTCTACCAAAGCCAGGTCCCAGAGCGTACGCACATTATCCTGTGGATTTGTTTCCTGCCAGCGCTGTTTAAGAAGTCGCTGGGTCAGAACTTTATCATCGATTCTCTGATAGATTGTATCCCGAGCGAAACGAAATGGCAAAGCGGCATCAATAGGCATTAAGGTGAGATCTACCTTAGGATTATCCAGCAAATAGTCGAAAGCATTCAGGTCGTTCCGGATATTAAATTCATTTTTACTCCATGCGTTGGTCTGGCTATAGTACTTTGCACCCAACGCGAACCACCTGATCTGGGGAAGAATTGAGGAATCAAGGAGTATGGCTGAGGCTATATTGGTCAATGCTCCCAGGCAGATCACATCCAGCGTTTCACCTTGTTTTAACATTTTGACTGTGCGGATCAGCTTGGTTGTGACATCCGATGGTCGGGGTTCATTACCACCCCACGCCCGTCCGATCTGGCGATCGGCACCGAGCGGATGGGGAATGGACTCTTTATGCATTGCCCGCAGAATTTCTTCGTTGAGATGCTGACTGATCGCTACGGTTTTAATTCCCTTCGTTAAGTATTGATTCCACTTGTCAAAAGCAATCAGATCGGCATTGTTGAAATGAGCTGAGCTTAGTCCTACTACGTCAATGGAAGGCTCAGCCAGTAACCGCACAATGGCATATACATCATCGGTTTCATTACCGGTGTCAGCGTCGAGCCATACTTTTTGCTTCTGCGCGAAGCCAGTTGTGCAACAAAGCAGGAGTAACCAACTAAAAAATTGTATCATACTGTGTTCAGTTTGAGTAGACCCGGCAGCGCTACCCAACTTATGCCTTCATCCTGCCAGCCGACAAAATGAAGGTAAGGGTTATTGTAGGGAAGCAGACCCGAGTTGTTCGCTTTCCAAAACAACGAACAACTCGGGTTTCGCCGGTTTCTACGGTTTTACTACTTTAATCGTCTGATTCTCCGTCAATGTGCTAATCCGGAGCAACAGTACTCCAGCCGCAGTCTGACCAACCGGCAATCGGATATGCTCCGACGAACCAGCCTGCTCGACCCGATGATTTGTAATCAGTTGACCTCCCTTGTCGATTAGTTCAGCGCGCAGGGTCTGACCTTCAACACCCGTTACTTTGATGCTTACTACATCTCCCTGTATCGGGTTGCCCAGCACCACCACTCGTAATCCTGATGGCTCCGCCCCTACCCGAGCCCCAGTCGGACCCGGCTCCTGCCCATATACCAGCGAACCGTTTATATAAGCTGTGATGTGGGTGTTCTCCGCCAGTGCAGCAACCGGTTTGTATGAGTAATCGTTTGCTTCGTTAAAGTTCGACCAGTCTGATTTGTTGATTCGCTGCTGAATTAGCCCCGTTGAGCTTAAGGGATTCAACTGGCCTAATGTCGGGGCGAAGCTCAGCTCCAGATATGTATCGGTGCCAGCCCGATTCTCCTTGACAAACTTGCTTTTGACTGGAGCGCCAGCCGTGTTCCCATTGCCCAATTCGGCATAATCCAGATTGTATATCAATGAGTTGGTTCCTTCGGCGCTGAACCAGTAGCGAACCGTTACCTGGCTGTAATCGACCGGCGAATTACCTTCATTGACTACTTTCAGATACGTGCTGATTTGGTTCGTAGTCTGGCTACTGTTCTTATTCTCCGAATAGACCTTCAAGGACGTAACTGGGGCGATAGAAACTGGTTCAACGCCCCCGACCAGCTCTCCATTTTTATAGATCGTGATCCGGTCGGTTTTTGTATAGGTATCATTCGGAGCAAACGAGTAATCGTTTGTTTCAGTCAGATTCGTCCAGTTTTGCTTGCCGATGCCAGTCTGAATTTCTCCGGAATTACTGCCTGCGCCCAGCGTTCCTGCTGAGGCATCGAAGCTGTATTCGATATAGCCAAAGGCCCCCTGACGCGGTTGAGCCAATGGCACATACGTCATACGGACTTTGCTGGTACCCAGTTGTGCCCAATACACTGACAGATTGGTCAGGGGTGAAAAGTCTTCTACCGTTAGCCAGTACCGGATGGTAATGTCGCTGTAGGGCACGGCAATCGTACCCTCATTATTGAGTTTCAGATACGGCCGAATGACATTATTAGCTGGCTGGTTATTGTCCCCATCCCGATAGGATACGCTTAGTGTGGCGGGGGGTGCTTTCACGCTAACGGTGATGCTGGTGACCGGGCTGACACAAACACCGACTTTACAGGTTACCGAGTAGACGAATTCACCAACTGCTGAGGTTGAAACGACCAGCGAACTACTGCCGTCCGCACCGTTCCAGTTAAGGGTACCGGCACAGTTGGAGACTGTGAGGGTGACATTACTGGTTCCCTGCGTGGCCGACACGCTGCTAACATCGGGCGCGTCAGGCGCAATCAAACTCCCCGATACTTCGATTGTAGCCGATGTGGAACAACCCTCGGCAGAGGTGACGAGCACTGAATAGGTGCCTGCCTGAGATACCGTAGCCGTGTTTCCTGAACCAATCTGGGCGGCCCCGCTGCTGAAGCTATACGTAACGTTCGCACCAGACATAGCGGTCAACGTAACGGTTGGCGTGGTGCAATTAAGGCTGCCGTTGGCCGTCAAGCCCACCGTTTGGGCGGTATTTACAGTTAAGCTAAACGCATTGGATGTCAAACTATTGAAACCCGAAATAACGACCAGGTAGTTACCCTGATCGGCAGTCGTCACAGCTGAGATCGACAGTGTAGCGGTTGTGGCGGAGGCTACACCGGTCAAAGCTACTCCGTCTTTGTACCACTGATAACTCTGGACTTGCCCAGCAATTGAAACCGAAGCGCTGACGCTGGTACCTGTGCAAACAGCTGAATTACTGGCAGGTTGCTGGGTGATAAGGATGGGCGTTCCCTGAAATTCGTAGGCACCGATGTCCACTCCCGCTCCCTGCGGACGAGCTACGCCAAGAAGGTCTTTAACCGCAAACTGGCCCGGAGTCGAATTACCGGCGTCGATGGCAGGACTAGTGCCGGCAAGCTGAAAATTACTGGTTGCAACATCCACAAATTGCGGATTGACCCCTGTCAGGCTTTGAGGACCCGCAAAGAACGGGGTATCTGTACCACCGACTGTCAGATTATTGCTCTGAAGCAGATTGGGCGAGTTGACAGGAGCGCCAGTGGCTTTGTCAGAACGGCTGTAGAAAATATTGTTGTAGATGCGAACGGAAGAAGAGTACCGCATAGCAAACTCAGACGTAATTTCGGGACTGGCCGCATTCTGGTAAAACGTGTTGTTGCGAATGGTAGCATTATCGCTATAATTGATATTGACTCCTCGTCCCCCATTCTGGTAGCAGATATTATTTTCGATCAGAAATTTACCGTTATAGGCTCCATTTGGATTTGTTGTCCCAAACTGGTTATTGTTATTATCGAGAATAATACCGTTTCCATCGGTAATACCCCTGCAAACCCCGGCAGCAATCCACTTAACCAACAGTCTGTTACCATAACAGATATTATTACGGATGATCATCTTGGGCGTATCGGTATTATCATCATAGTTCCAGCTATTGAGAAAGCTAATACCACTGGTGCCAAAGATGGTATACCATGAATTATTGTAAACCGTGTTATTCTCGACCGTAACATAATCGCTCTCGATGGCCGAGATACCTGCGCCTCCACAGTCATGAATAATATTGTTGGTCAGAACGATGTGATGTGGCCGGGCATTACCTCCGGTCCGTCCACTGACACTGATGCCGTTTCCGTTGAACGCCGGATTGACCGTGCCAGTTGGATTGTCGCAGCTACCGGGTTGGGTAGTTGCGAGTGGTAATGTTACGTTGGCGTTGTTACCTACGATCTCAAAACCCTGAATTTTAATATAGGCAGCCCCGGCCACTAAATTAAAACCCTGATAACCGTTGAATGAAAGCTTAGGTTTATCATTCTGATAGTTGGTAAAAACTATCCAGTTAGTTGGTGTCCCGGTGCGCCGGATAACCACTACATCACTTCCTGCTGTGTTGGTGTAGGTCCCATCCATTACAAAAATAGTATCGCCTGGGGCGGCCGCATCAATGCCCCGTTGAATCGTGTTGAAAGGGGCCGCCAACGTTCCGGCAGTTCCCGGATTCGCCCCAGCCTGTACATAATATTTTTTGTTGCTCGCCGTGTTGGGCGCATACACATCGACCCGATTATAGCCCGTACCTCCCTGAACGGCGGTAGCTCCGGTAGAGTTAGTAACTTTCAGACTCAGTTCATTATAGGATATCTGCCCGTCTGGAATAGTCCAAGTGTAGGAAAACGGAGCGGTCAAATCTTCTCCTAACTTAACGGTTACTTTGCTGTTTCCCGGACCAGTAAAGGTGGCCAGAAAAAACTCGACTTTAGTAACCGTCGTACTGGCGGGCGTGGATGTTGTGGCCTGAATATTCACCGGCGTTCCGGTAATAAATGACGTTCTGAACGCAGGAAAACTCATACTCACCGAGAGCGACTGCCCGACACTGAGGGTCGAAACGCCAATTGACAAAATTAAGATGGCTAATAAGGTTTGGTAAACAGAAAATAGCGAAGTACTCGCCTTCACCATTTTCAGCCGAACAAGCGTAAACGTGTCAGAAAAATACAATTTCATTATTGAGTGTTTTAACTGTTAGAAAAAGATTGAGCAAGGAATTTTTATGGGTATGAACTAGCTTATTTAATGCCTACCTGACCGGATTTGATCAGAAAGGCTATCGGGGCAGACAGCCAGACAGAAAACAGATGAAAAATGGAAAGGGAACAAACCGCTGTGTTAGACTATGCCGGCGCTTACTGAGTCTTTTTGTAGCGCTTTGATCGGATCAGCGGAATGACACTCGTAGATGTAATCCTTCTCGTCATAGTATTCATTGGAAATGACCAGCACGATCGCTAGATCCTGAAAATTTTCCAGAAGGTGCCAGTCATCGGGTTCGAGAATCAGGCATAGATTAGGTTTATCAAGTGAATAGCATTGGGTTTGTTTAGCCGTTTCAACCCGAACATCCACCCGTCCCTGAATGCAGACCAGCGCCTGCCAGGCTCTCTGGTGTCGATGACCTCCCCGCATGGCTCCATCCGCGTTGGCGATATAATAAATGCGTTTCAGCGATCCGGGAAGAATTTGTTCAAAGACCGTTAATTCACCACGTTCACATAAATGTTGCTTTAAAAACAGGAGATGAGCCATTTTTAGGCATATAAGAAAGTGCTTCCTCAAGTGAGGAAGCGTTTACGAAACCAACCTATGATACAAACTTGTCTAACTCAGAAGAAGTGATACCCTCTGCCAGGAGTCAAAGCCGGGAATTACGGAACGATCTTAGCCTTTTGTTTTAGAACCGTATTGCCGAAATACGACATACGTCCAGCCCATGTAGTTTCTTACCAGAGCGGATTTTGCGCCAATCCGCCTGCTATATTGATATCGGTTTGGGGAATGGGATACAGATACATTTTTGGCGTAAATACCCGATTTTCAACGGTTACGGGCTTATAGGTAAACGTACCATCCGCATTTCGGGTAATATCTACTCCCCGAAGGGGCGCGTTAAAGTAGGTAGGAGCCTGCATCCATCGGCGAACGTCCCAGAAACGGTGATCTTCGAAGGCAAATTCGACTCGCTTTTCATTCCGTATCTTCTCCCGTACATCCGCCTGTGATAAGCCAGCCGGTAAAAGCGGCATAGCGACCCCGGTTCGGCTCCTGACCCGGTCATAATATGCCTTGATATCGGCGTTTCCCGGACTCCATTCATTTAACGCTTCAGCGTAGTTGAGGTAGATTTCGGGATATCGGAAAAGAATCCAGCTGTGTACACCTGTGTTTCCATTGATCAGATTCAGGCTTTCAATCTGATATTTTCGGAGATAATACCCGGTTTTGGAGGCAAACGCAATCGGTTTGGCATCAAGCCCTCCCGTCCATAACTGAACATTGCGGGCTGGTGTACCGAATGGCGTATTATTAACCGCAATGGTGAATCCTAAGCGAGGATCCCGGTTCGCGTAGGGATCAGCTGCCATAGCCGGGTTATTCCAGTCGAATCTGGCTGCTGTTGTCGCATTCACTTTAACCTCGTAGGCATCCACTAAATCCTGAGAAGGCGTATTGCCACTCTGCCCTAAACTGAAGCCGATTGGCGAATTATTTTTTTCAAATGCATTGCTGGCCGCATTACTTCGGGTGAAGATGATTTCGGTGTTGTTGAACGTATTGAAAAGGGCTTTATAAGCACCAAGTGTAGGTAATGCGGCTGCGTCAATCACCGCTTTAGCGGCATCAGAAGCTGCTTTCCACCGTGCAACTCGATCACCTGCCGGTAACGAAATCAGTTCAGGTTTGCCATACCCACCCGCCCAGGCGGGTGTATTGAATAAATCACTGGCCGCATATAGGAGAACCCGGCTTTTGAGCGATAGTGCGGTCAGTTTTGTTACCCTGCCCAAATCGGTGGCAGCAACATAAGGCAACGTAGATGTATTGAGAGGCAACTGGGAAGCCGCTGAATCACACTCAGCCGTTATGAACTGGAGACATTCGTTCAGGCTATTCCGTTGTGTTTTCGAGAAATCTTCTTCCAGTGATAGCGCTTTGTTGATGAGCGGTACGCCACCATACCGTTTCACCAGTTCAAAATAATAATAGGCTCGCAGGAATCGGGCTTCGTAGGTCCACCGTTTTATGGCCGCCAGGTTTGTTTGATACACCTGCTGGGCCGACGGCGACGGGTCGAGTTTCCAGGGATCGAGGTTGATCTTGCCCGTCGATACCAGAAATTGATTTACTTTTCGAATACTACGATAATACGTACCCCAAACCAGGTCTGGGTTATTGACGGCATTCCAGCTACCCGTATTGAAACTTTGAATCACGTTCGTCTCGGCCGTAAATTCAGATTCATCCGTGGCAGAAGCCATCATGGCAGCACCCCCAATATAAACGGTGCCATCCGGAATGTCCGAGTAAATAGCATTCAGTAAGGCCTGTACATTCCCAAACGATTGCTCAATCTCTTTTTGCCCAATCGTGGTGACGAAGTCACGGTTAAGGTCCTGGCAGGCGGTTACTGCCAGCGCAGTCAGGACAGTTAAAATATAGATCTGTTTTTTCATTCGTCAGCTTCTTAAAAATGAATTATAACTGGACTTTCACGCCTGCCGTAATGGTCCTGGTAACCGGATAGCCGGTTAAGGATTCAGAATCGCCGTAGGGAACCCGGTCGAGGGAGAACAGATTCGTACCGTTGACAAAGAACCGGACTGTTTTGAGTCTTATCTTATCCGATAGACCCGCCGGTAGCGAATAGCCAATTTCCGCACTACGCAGCTTGATAAAGCTTCCATCGCGTTGCCAGAATGAAGAAAACTGATAGTTGTTGAGGTTATCTTTTGACGACAAGCGTGGATAGTCGGCGGTGGCAGCCGTCTGTGGAGTCCATCGATTCAGGGCGATGGCAGCGACCTGACCATTGCCCTGGAATGCCTGAAAATAATTTCCCCCTAAGTAAACTGTATTACCCGTAACCGCCTGAAAGACCAGATCGGCATCAAATCCTTTATACCGGAAACCCGTATGCAAGCCAAATGATAGCGTTGGCAAACCGGGATTACCAATAGCCATTCGGTCATTGGCGTCGATGATGCCATCGGGTTTGCCATCGGGCCCGCCAATATCCTGGTATTTAATGTCGCCCGCTCTAATCAGTTCGCTCAACACACCGGGAACGCTCTTGGGGTCGGCCTGTCGTTTGGCGATGTCCTCCTCACTATAAAAACCAATAGCTTTGAGACCAAAAGGCTGGCCGATTGCGGCCCCCGTATTATATAACTGGGGGTTCAACTGAATTGCCTCCGCATTGAAGACCACTTTATTCCTGAAATAGGACAGGTTGCTTTCGACAAAGAATTGGAAATCCTTTTTTTGCGTGGCATTGTATCGCAGGGATACATCAAATCCTTTGTTAGTCGATTTACCCTGGTTCAGGCTCGGGGTAACAATCCCCGAAAATAAGGGGGTCGTACTCGCCGAAGCAACGATAATGTCATACCGATCCCGATTGAATACATCGACCGAAAGGTCTAAATTTTTGAAGAGAGTGGCATCAACGCCAATATTCAGTGATTTTTCTTTTTCCCAGGTTACGTTGGGATTGGCAATAACGTTTTCGGCTAACCCACCAACGGCTGTATTGCCCGTACCAAAAAAGTAGCCGCCCCCGCCAAAGGTCGCGGTATAGGCATACCGGGTCGACAAGCCCTGCGATACAATGTTATCATTGCCGACAAGCCCATAAGAACCCCTTACCTTCAGGTAATCAATCGCTTTGTTTTTAGTTAGGAATTTCTCATTGGAAAGAACCCAGCCAACTGACGCAGCCGGGAAAAATCCATACCGGTTACCAGGGCCGAAATTATTACTTCCCATATACCCAGCCGAGAATTCAGCGATGTACTTGTTATCATACGCATACGTAAATCGACCGGCTCCGCTATTATGCTTATAAGGATCAGTTGAGTTGGCCGTAGGTGTAGTAGGGTCGGATGCCGGGCCAAAAACCGTAACATTATCGGTATTGACCATTAACAGGCCCGAAATATCACTCTTACCAACCGTCCGTTTGTAGTTGAGGAATCCCTGAAAAATCAGATTCCGGTATTGATCCAGTGTTTCCTCCGTACCCGCCAGTGAGGTCAGCTGCCCAACAGCAGGGCTATATAGTACGTCTCCATTGGGCCCGCTTGACACAGAAAATCGCGGGTATTGCTTGGATTTATACGACCCTGATTTAAAATAGTTATTAATCGAAACGGCAACCGAAGCACTCAGCCCTTTAACAAGCATATCCAATTGCTCTGTTAACTTTAGCGACGACAATACAGTACGGGCATTGTTCTGATAAAATCCGGTTGACAGCAGATTAGCCACCGGGTTTGTGTATAACGCATTACCCCCATAACTACCGTTTGGGTTATAAACCGGAAAGGCGTTCGGAGGCAACTGCGCCAACAGGCCAAAGGTCGACCCGGTTGTGTAGTTATTTGGGTTGTTGGTCTGTTCGAATGCCCCGGCAATTTTAAATTCGGCAGAAAGCCGGTCGGTTAGGTTTACATCCAGATTGGTCCGAAAGTTATATTTGGCGTATTTTGAATTGGAGCTTTCTTCATTCATATCGCCGAATTTTTTGAACAAACCCTGGCTGTTGATCGCATTCAGCGTGACGAAGTACCGAACGAATTTATCGCCCCCACCAAAGGTCAGGTTGTAACTGGAGACGGGTGCCGTTGGCCGCAACACCTGATCATACCAGTTTACATCTGGATGAAAAACAGGGTCAGATCCGGTTTTATACGCGTCCAGATCAACAGTCGAGTAGCGAGCTGGCAAGCCGTCGTTGGTGAGAGCTTCGTTATACAGCGTAGCATAATTATAGGCGTTTAAAAATTTCGGTACGTATTGCGCCTGATTGAATCCCTGTTTGGTGGTAAAGGAAATTCTCAACGGGCCTTCTTTACCCACTTTGGTTGTCACTAACACGACCCCATTGGCCCCGCGAGCCCCGTAAATGGCCGTGGCCGAAGCATCTTTTAGAACCGTAATCGTTTCAATTTCTTCGGGTACCAGCTGCATAAATGAATTGGCTGGACCCGATCCATTGCTGATGTAGCCATCGATAACATAAAGTGGGGCATTGCCAGCCGCACCGAACGTATTTAAACCCCGAACAAAGAGACTGGGTGTAGAAGCCCCCGGCTCCGACCCGCCCTGTGCAACGGATAAACCAGCCAGACGCCCATAGAGGGTGTTACCGAGATTAAGCGAAAAGTTTTTTTCAAGATCCGCCCCATACACGGTTGAAATAGCGCTTGTGATCTGTTGCTTAACCTGGGTGCCGTAGCCAATAGGTTTGAACGCCGACATTGGCAAAACCGTGACGCTATCGAGGGCAGACAGTTGACTTGTCCCCTTTTGTGCCTGTACGTTTTTACTCAGCAACAGGGTTAGAAGGAAGACAGGGAAAAAGTTTAGTGTATAGTATCGTTTCATTGTGGCGAAGGAAGTTGGTTAATAGGGTATAGTAAGGAATGCCGCCCTGCGGGTTTGCCGCCCAGCGTCAAATTCCAAGCTTACCAACCGGGGTTCTGGACTAAATTCCCTTTAAGCACTTCTGTCAATGGGAAAGGATGCAGGTACATGTTCTTGTTGAATGTCCTTGTCTCAAATGTGTAGGGCTTCCAGGAATATTTGTAGTTAGGCGCCGTACCCGTCCGGGTAATTTGCAACCCATCCATATTCCCCTTCATAATGCCTTCTTCCTCAGCAATTAACCAGCGTTTGACATCCCAAAAACGGTGATCGTCATTAAGCATTTCAATGGCAATTTCATTACGAACCCGCTGCCTGAATTGCTCTTTGGTAAGTCCCTGCGGCAGATTAGGCATACCGGAACGGGTTCGAATGGTATTGACAGCATCATAGGCTGCCTGTACAGGACCCGCGGCTTCATTTAGGGCTTCGGCGTAGTTGAGGTACAATTCGTTGACCCGAAACAGTACATCGTTCATGACAAAATTGGCACTGGTCGCATTGCGGGGTATGTATTTCCGCAACCATAGCCCGCCCTTACAGTTCACATAGTCTTTACCACCGTTGTAGATCTGGGCAATTGGATCGCGGGCCGTATAATAGCCGTTGGTATAGATCACCGACTGCTTGAACCGTGGGTCCAACTCGGCATATTTTGCCATCAAGTCCGTTCCGCCGGCAGCGTCCCAGGTTTGAGGAGTACCGTCGAGTTTTTCGTACTTCTTCAGAAAATTCAACGGCATACTAATGCCACTCCAGAATGAACCAAAACAGGATGCGTTCCAGAAGGTCAGGGGTGCATTCCCTATGTTCGTAATACCATTGGCATTATTAGCACCACCCTGATACATGAATATCAACTCTTTGTTATTGGTGGTTTCCCAGGATACCCGGTAATTGCCCAGTGGCCCTACGGTGCCATTATCCAGTTCTTTTGGATTTCGGTTCGCGGGGTCGTCAATAAGCCCATAGCCATTGGCCAAGGCATAATCGAGGGCTACTTTAGCGGCATCGGCAGCTACCTGCCAACGGGTCTGGTCAAAATTACCATAGCAGATCAGGGCATTGTCGGCCGCATTGGCCATAGGCAGTACAGGTGTTGCGGTATTATATTGCGGACTGGCGGCATACAATAACACTTCGGCTTTGATGGCCAGTGCTACCAATGCAGTTACCCGACCTGTCTGCGAAGCCGAATAAACGGCCGGTAGGTTGGGGACCGATTCGTCGATATCCTTGACAACAAACTTTACACAATCACTAAAGGAGCTTCGGGGTACTACTGCTTTTTCACCGGGCTCATACACTTGATCGACAATAGGAACACCCCCATAGCGTTTGAGCATTTCCAGATAATTTAGAGCCCGTAAGGACTTAACTTCAGCAATAACCTGCTTTTTATAGGCCTCATCGGCATCGGGCACTTCATTGATCCGTTTCAGAACAAGATTGATCTGGCGCAAGGCTATCCACCGAATATAATACCGGAAGTCTTCCAGGTTAACAATCGTGGCAGGCAGTACGGTACCCTCATTCCATCGGTTACTATGCACAAAAGATGCTTCCGATGCATCGCCTTCATCGCTGATACTGGAGCTGGGATGAATACAGTCGGTGGTGTTTACGCCCGAGAATGGAATGTAGTAACTGGCGGGCGTTGTAACGGCTTCGCCTTGAATCCGGTATCGGAAATTCGAATGGACGCCATACCGGTAAATCGTCGTGATAAAAGTCTCCAGATTGGCTTTGTTCAGAAAGGCATTGTCTTCTGTCAAATCCACGCCAGGCGCTTTATCTAAAAAGTTTTTATTACAGGAGGTCGTAATAAAACAGCAAACGAGTATAGTAATGAAGGATACTATTTTTTTCATGACGGCGGTAATTAGAAGCTCAGGTTTATACCGGTATTGATGGTTCTGACAAGTGGGTAAGGCTCTGTGTTGGTATCTCCTGTTGCCGTATTTTCGGGGTCAATACCCGGATACATGTGTTTCCATGTATACAGGTTATTGGCGTTTACATAGATGCGGCACGCGCTGATATGCAGCTTTTTGAGCAGTCCTTCGGTCAATCTGTAGCCTATTTCAGCATTTTTTATCCGCACATAGCTGGCATCTGCCAGCCAGTAAGAAGACCCTTCCCCATTCGGATTGCTGTTGACCGAAAACCGTGGAAACTGGATAGGTAATCCAGCGTCGTAGCGTTCCTGCGTCCAGCTTTCGTTCATGTAGTTGGGTGACCCCTCGGGCGGTGCCTGACCGTAGCCAGTTCCTCGCTGGAAACGTGTGTAATAATGCGATACGTTACCAACACCCTGAAACAGCACCGACAAATCGAATCCTTTGAATGTGAGCCCAATCGAAGCGCCAAATGTTTTCTCAGGCAAATTGGAATAGCCAATCGGGACAGCATCAAAGTTGTTGATGACCCCATCCCCGTTATAATCTTTGTACTTTATATCTCCGGGTTGAACTTTGTTATTCTGATAGGAGTAGACAGGTCGATTTGAGGCATTAACCTCTTCCCAGGTATTGTAAAGACCTTCGGCAATCAGTCCGAAGTTTTGGCCTAAACGCTGCCCGGTACGGTTCTGATACGGATACTGATTGGGTACTTCGTCACGGAAGAGTACTTTATTGCGGGCAAAACTAAAATTAGCAGAAATACGGTACCCCAAACTTCCAACCTTATCGGTATACGTAATGTCGCCTTCATAGCCCTTGTTCTCCATTTTACCCAGGTTACTGGCGGGCTGCGACAAGCCTACGATGGACGATATAGTTTGGGGCGTTGCGAGAATATCACTGCGGTTTTCATTAAATACATCAGCGGTGAATTTGATTTTGTCTTTCCACATCCACAACTCCAGACCGATGTTTTGCTTGACGGCCCGTTCCCAGGTTACATCCGGGTTTCCGGTGGCCCCTTCCCGGATGCCGGCGAAACCACTATAGGTTGACCCAACATTTCCGAAATAATAGATATTTGCCACGGATGAATAGCTGGTTTCCCGGTACAGAAAACGGGTTCCCCCAATGTTATCATTGCCAACCTCGCCGTAAGAACCCCTAACCTTAAGGAACGTCACAAAGCCCGCTTTCGGGAAAAACGGCTCCTGGGAAGCTACCCAACCCAGTGAATAGGCCGGAAAAAAGCCAAACCGTTTGCCCGGAGCAAAGTTTTCGGTTCCATTATAGCCCACATTTACTTCGGCTAAATAACGTCCCTTATAGTCGTAGGTGGCTCGGCCAACAAAACTCTGATAACCCTTAGGGACTAAAAAAGCCAGGGACGGATCAAAGGTTTTCTGCTGGTTGTAAAGTAATAATCCCGTTACGTTATGTGCGCCAAAATTTCGCTTATAGTCAATCCCCGCTTCTGCCGTAATTCGCCGGTTATACGTTCCAGTCTGGTTAAAGCCAAACTGGGCTTCCGTCGTCGACGGCACATAGTTGATCGTTCCGTCAGGAAGTTTTACGGCTAAATATGTAATGAGCGTTTTGGTATTGACGATCTGTTGATCATTGTAGGTTTGCATGGCCACGTTTCCGTGAACAGACAAGCCGTCAATCAACGAGCCAAGATCATAATCCAGTCGAAAATTCCCATTCAGGTAGTTCCGATAAGACCGTTTGAGACCACCGGCCAGATTTGGGTACAGTAAACTGGCGTAGGGGTTATTTTGTGACCCTGTAAGAATATTAACAACTTTGCCATCAACAACACCGGGCGTACTCAGGGGGCTTGCACGGGCAATATCGCCCACGACACGCTCGGTACTGCTACCATTATTGCCGCTCCTTGCCTCCGTTTGCGACGACAAATCGAGTGTCATTCTCAATCGGCTTGTGACATCGAAATTGAAATTAGACCGGAGGTTATAGCGTTGAAAAAGCGACTGTGGGGAAAAAGCGTCAACTACATCCTTGGTATCTTTAAACAACCCTTCCTGGCTGAAGTAGCCCGCCGAAACAAAATACCGCACCTTGTTTTGCCCTCCACTGATGTTAACATTATGCTGTGATTGTTTCGACACTTTCTTAAACATCACGTCGAACCAGTTGACGTTTGGATGAAATACCGGATCCTGCCCATTCCGATAGAGTTCAATATCCTGGTCCGTGTACTTTGGTACATAAACAGTACCTGTTACATAAGCATCTGCCTTGATCGCATCATTGAAGTGAGTGGCGTAATCGCCACTGTTCATCATCTGTCGTAAGTCGGTAAATGAGTTGAACCCCTGATTAAAGGTGTAACTTACTTTAGGGGGCCCAACCTTACCCCGCTTGGTCGTAATAATCAGTACACCGTTCGCTCCCCGGATGCCATATACAGCCGTCGACGACGCATCTTTTAGGATCGTTACCGATTCGATTTCATTGGGATCAATATTATTGTAGTTATCGACCTGAATGCCATCGACCAGCGTCAATGGATCGGTGCTACCCGAAAACGTACCAACCCCTCTAATTCTGATTTTCGACCCGTCGTTACCCGGTTCACCACCAGATTGAGTAGCAAACAGTCCCGGCAAGCGACCCACCAGCGAGTTACTGATATTGGCTACCGGCGACTGGATCAGTTCTTTGGTTCCAATGGTTGAAATGGCCCCCGTAGCATTGATCTTCTTCTGAGTACCAAAACCAACCACGACAACCTCGTTCAATTCCTTGAGATCATTCTTAAGGGCAACATTGACCTGGGTTCGGTTTCCTACCGTAATTTCCTGTTTTTCAAACCCTACGAAGCTAAAGACCAGCACTGCATTTTCATTGGGTACAGCAATAGAATAAGCTCCGTTAGCATCCGTATTGGTCCCTTTGGTAGCTCCTTTGAGCACGATGCTGGCACCAGGAATGGGCTCGCCCTTTTCGCTTTCGGTCACTTTACCCTTTATAAGAATATCGGCGGGTTTGGTTGTTGAAAACGACTGCATATTCACTCTTGACGCCAGCGTATTCATAGCCAGCACTTTATCGGTTTCTGGCTCGGGTAGCTGGTTTATCGATGTCTTTAAAAGCTCGGTTTCGGCCGGTTGATTTTTAGGTGACTTCCGGGGTAGTATCGTATAGCCGCCCCCTTTGAGTTTACGAAAACGCAGGTTAGCCGGCGTAAGCACCCGTTCGAGAATCTGCTCCAGTTTATCATTTTCGTTGACTGGCCCGGAAAACGTTTTGTTTTCCAATAGTTCTTTCTGATAAACGAAAGTGGTTCTGTAGGTTAATTCCAGCTTTTTAAGAAGCCCGATGATACTAGTCGCACTTTCCTGTGAGCTTCCTCCATCCTGTGGCCTGTATACAGAGGCAAATGTCAATTGGGCTGTTCCCTCCTGAATCCCGAAAAAGCAGGATAACCAGAAGATGGTATAAATGAGGATACGTCTTTTCATAGTAAAAACCGGATCGTGTGATTGACTAGGCTGTAGTTGGTAGTCAAACAGGCGAGGGTGCCACTTTTCCCGCTATTTCTATGAATATTTTCCTTTAATTTTTAAATCTTCTTATCACCTGGCTGACATTTCATTCCTATTGTAGCATTCGTTAAAGAACGGAGCGGACTACCGTTACAGCACAGGGAACAAAAATATTTAGGTCGCCAATCTAAATATTTTTGTGTTCCAGTTGCTGCAATGGTAGTCCGCTCTGTAGTTAATTGATTGTGTTAACTCTGCTTACCTGAATATGTAAACATC
The DNA here is from genome assembly GCF_010233585.1 of Spirosoma endbachense. Lineage (NCBI taxonomy): Bacteria > Pseudomonadati > Bacteroidota > Cytophagia > Cytophagales > Cytophagaceae > Spirosoma > Spirosoma endbachense. Next base: position 9,341,486 of record NZ_CP045997.1, on the reverse strand, counting down.
TCCCTCTTTTTTCACATCGACGTCAAGAATGATTGATAAATTGTCGATACAATCCTCGGCGACTTCGGTGCCTAGTTTACCGGTAAGTTTCTTGTCTACCAATTGGGTATCTTCCAGTTTGATCCTGACGCCAAAGGTATCTTCCAGACTATTTATAATTTCTGGCAGACTTTTGCCGTCCAATATGATATAAGAAGCCTTCCAGGCATCATAGAGGTCAGGCTGCACGCGTTTCAGTTGAATCTGGCGGCTTTTTGGTGATACCGTGGCCATATCACCGGGTTTCATAACGACCATCGACTGATTATCCGTGCTTAGCTGTACCTTACCTTCTTCTAAAACAATATGGGTCTGGTCGCGCCGGGTGTTTACGTTAAACTCGGTTCCCAGTACTTCGATCTGTGCCTCCGGCGTATGAACAATGAATTTGGCACCCTTCCGTTTGGCAATATCGAAATAAGCCTCGCCTTCCAGCCATACTTCCCGAACAGGTCTATCGGCCATATTATCAGCTACTTTAAGCACAGAATTGGCATTGAGTGTAACTACTGACCCATCCGTCAACTTGATCTCCTGTATTTTCCCATAAGCCGTCTGATAGGTCAGTGACGAATTTGCCTGATAGGCCCGCCAGCCCAGGCCGATCGACATTACCAGCAAGATGACAGCAGCCGCAGCCCAGTAGGGTCGCTGATACCAAGGTACGATCCGGACAGTGGCGGTTTCGCTTTCAAGTTTTTCAATATCGTTCCAGATACGTTGTTTAAGCCGGGCCAGGTCTTGTTGAGAAGGATCAATTTCGCGAAAACGAATTGTTTTAACGTAGTCGATAGCAGTCTCTATATCGGCCACTTTATGCGGATATTCGACCATAAAGGATTGCCAATACCGATTCGATTCATCGGTGGGACTCAATACCCAGTGAATAAAATTAGGGTCTTTACAAAAGTCTTCTACAGTAAAATCGGAATTCGGCATCGGATAGGCGTCATGGTCGTACTCGTTAAACAGCCCACAATTTATTTTTTCCCGGCTTTATCCCAATAAAATCTTTACGAAGTAAATCAGAATTGATCCTGGCAGACTCCACAAAGCGCCCCCCTGCTCGAAGGACGTACGTACATACGCCCGCAACGTTGTTAAGGCCACATTCACTGTATTGTAAACACTCTTCATCGTTATATCCATCACCTCTGCCGCCTGCTGGTAGCTCAGCCCTTTCATGAATACCAGGTATAGAATTTCTTTCTGGCGTTTGGGTAACTTATTCAACTGCGCAATCACCAAGAGTTTCTGCTGCTCGATGAGTTGCTCTTCAACGAGCGTCTGTTCGTAGGGCTGAATGAGGAATTCTGCGTTGTCAAACAAATACTCGTCCGAGTCCAGCTTATTCAATCGGCCAACTGTATCGAGTAACCGTCTGCGCAATGCCCGGAATAAATAAAACCGAATATTATCGGTAGGTCCCAGGCGAGTCCGGTTTTCATGGATATGTAAAAATAACTCATGAAGACAGTCTTCAACCAGCTGCCGATTTCGGATCAGGTTATAGCCATACCGGTAGAGATCAGCCGAAAACAACTCATAGAGCTGTGAAAAAGCATCCTGACTTCCATTACGAAAGTCATTCCACAAGCGAATATGTTCGGCGGGTGTTAGTTGAGGTGTCATATTCGCTGATTAATGTTGGGTTAGCTGCTTTTCAATTTCTTCCAGTGATTTCCCTTTCGTTTCCGGCATTCGTACCTGAATAAACAGAAAGTAAACGAAACATAAAACTGCGTGAAAACCAAAAGTTAACGGCAATCCCCAGTATTGCTTCAAGATCGGGAAGGAGGCCGTTGTGAAGAAATTGGCGATCCACAGAGACAGAGTTGCCAGGGCCATCGCATAACCCCGGATACGGTTCGGAAAGATTTCCGAGAGAGAAACCCAGGTAACAGGGCCCAGCGTTGCCGAATAAATGGCAATGAAGGCTAGCAGGAAAATAAGTACCCAAGTACCAGGCAATTGCCAGTAAAAAGCTGCCGATAATGCCAGGGCATCTATACAAAGTAAAATCGAACCGTATTGCAGTAGTTTCTTTCTGCCGATTTTATCGATGGTACCGATGGCGATGAAGGTAAAAATGAAGTTGATAACACCAATAATGATTGACTGTAAAAAAGCCGAATCCTGCGCCATACCCGCCTGTCGAAATAAATCCGGCGCGTAGGAAAACAGAGAGTTTTGACCAACTGCCTGCGAAAAAACGGCTACTACAATGCCAATGGAGACGATCGGCCACAAGTCTTTCCGAAACAGATCACGGAGCGATTGGCGGTTGGCTGATCCGTCCGCCGGGGCGTTTCCGGTTTCCTGCGAGAAACTACCTTTGATTTGACTGGCTTCAATCGCTGCATACATACGACCACCAATCCGTGTTAAAACAGCCTCGGCTTCGTCGGTACGCTGTTTCCGAATGAGCCATCGCGGACTTTCAGCCACAAAAAACAAACCCAGGAAAAACAGAATCGACGGTACCGACTGCGACGAGAACATCCATCGCCAGTTATTTACACCGGTATTCAGCAGCAGGTAATTGGAGAGGTAAGCAAGTAGGATGCCAATCACAATCGAAAGCTGATAGAACGACACCATACGTCCCCGCATAGGCGCGGGCGAAATCTCGGCTACGTACATCGGGCAGACCAAAGCCGCAGCACCCACGGCTACTCCGCTCAGCATCCGGAATGTTACGAACAGGGGAAAGCTTCCAGCCCAGCCCGTGCCCGCACCAGTCAGGGCAAACAATACAGCGCAGCCCATCAGGAGCTTCTTCCGGCCCAGCGCATCGCTCAGTTTGCCACCAATCAATGCGCCAATGGCCGCACCCAGATTAATACAGCCCACGGCCCAACCCGTCTGAAACTCATTCAGTTGAAAGTGTTTCGTAAAAAAAGGGACGGTACCGGAGATGATCACCAGATCAAAACCGAACAACACGCCCCCTAAAGCAGCAATCGCACTGATGAGATAGACGTAACTGCGATTGACCGCTACGTCGACCCCGCTGACTTCTGGTAGTGCCTGAATAATAACTGCCATGATCTGATCGGTAAAGATTTAGGAAGGTAAGCTACTCTGAAATGACCAACAGCTACTTCAGCGATACGTCGGCTTCTTTGCTCAAAAAGCCAGCACCCTCTTCAAGCAGCCCAGCCGCATCCCAGGTTAACAGCGCATCATTCGGGACCACCTCGATGGGTGTGATACTCGCTGACGAAGACGACGATTCGTTGTAGCCAAGATTCGATTGACGGTTGTAGCACGAAATCATCGACCAGCGTGGCTTATCGGATAAATTAGCCTCTGACCGGTGAAGAATGTTGCTGTGAAAAAACAGGACATCACCTGCTTTTAGCTCCACAAATACGCGGTCCATCGTTTTCAACGCCAGATCGACATAACGTTGCGAAGCGCCCACTTGTTCGCCCGCAAACCCGTGTTCGACGCGACCCATTTTGTGCGAACCTTTGATCACCTGCAAACAGCCATTTTCCTGATTGGCATCCGTAATGGCGACCATGACCGACATCATCTGATCGGGCAACAGAAATTCGTTTTTATACCAGTAACCGTAATCCTGATGCCACTCCCAGGCCCCTCCTACCCGTGGCTCTTTCTGCATTAGTTTGGAGTGAAAATGACAAACTGCGTCTTCGCTGCCATCGGCTTTTCTATCGAGCAATTTGTCCACCGATTCTACGAGTTGATGGCTTCGGGTGAGCAGGCCATACACATCAACGCCGGGTTTATACCAGAGCGACAACTTACTTCGTTTGCCCGAGCTATCATTGATATTGATAGCATGTTTACTGATGGCACTATCTTCAATAGCTACGTGGTAGAGTTTTTCAACTTCGTCGGCATTTAGAAAGCCTCTGACAATCAGGTAACCATCCTGATTATACTGCTGAATTTGATGGGATGTTAACGATTCGTTTGTCATGTTGATTAACAGTATAAGTATATCAATTCGAACTAATCTCAAAAAGCTCTCCGTCATACATACCCGTCAGGGTCACGGGAAAGCCCGACGTTTGCAGGGCCTGTCCAGTCAGAGCGATCACTACTTTCCCATCTATTGATTTGACCTGGTACTGCTTTACCGGATCGAGATGTTGAATAGTGATCATCCGCTTTGTTTCGATGGCGCCGTGTTTAAAAACTCCGATAATGCCGCCCTTCTTCGTTTCAGTGTTGATGCGCTGGAAACCATCCCACATGCCTTCCATTGGCTCCCCGAATCCGGCAAGGTCCTGACGGTAGGTCATTATTTGATGTTTGTTTTCCATTGACTGTAGCCAATCAGCATAGGCCCGGTATTTTTTCAGGTCAGGAGCGGCTAATTTTCGGGGATCGCCCAGCATGATGGGTAAAGCCCCGGCTAATGATTTGATGTGCATTTCCCAACCGGCATCCTGCATTTCGGGATTGCCGATGACCAGTGCCGTGGCGGGTATTGCGGGAGAGCGCCACCAGGCCATGTTCCTGACGCGCAGATCGACATTGGCGTCTGGTGGTCCGTAGAAATTCGACAGCCAGTCTCCCTCAGCATGTTTCAGCATGGCGTAATCAACTAGTTGCAACCCACCCATCGTCTCGAACGTACAATCGATAAACAGATTGGGTTTGGCCGCATGCAGCTCATCAAACAGTTTCCAGACCTCCTCATAGTTAGTGGATAACGACTCATTATGGTCTTTATGCCCCCTATGATGGGTAGCATAACAACCCGTTACCTTGTTCCCAAACCGGTATGTGCTGGTGACCACCGTGAAATCTAGCTTTAAGTATTCAAGGCCATAATCGAGCGCTAGCTTTAGCAATATGTCTTTGATGTAGCCGCGCCATTCAGTGCCGAAGCAGGCCGTGCGCATGTTCAGGTCATCCTCATGGAGATTGGCCGGTTGCTGATTTTCGTCAAGAACGAACCAATCCGGGTGTGCTTTGTAGACTTTGCTGTCTGGTGAGGCACTGCCCACGCTAACCCACATGCCAGGCTTCATTCCCAACGCCTTGATATAGTCGAAAACAGGTTTCAGACCATTGGGGAATTTTTTGGTATCGATAATCCAGTCACCATAATTGTCCGCCCAGCCATCGTCAATGATAAATTCTTTCATACCGGCATCAGCAGCAGCTTTTGCCAGTTCCATGACCAGCTTCTCATTAATATTTTTGCGAAAAGGTACCCAGGTATTATAGACAAATGTGGGCTTTTTCTCCAATTCGGAAAGGCGTATGCCCATATGTTTCCGCACAAATTCAGGGACTGCGGTGTTCAGTATTTCATCCGGGTCTTTGTGGTTGTTGTACACCATCGTAAATACCTGCGGGGTCGTAAACGACTCGTCTTTCGCGATGTATTTGCGGAAAGGGAACCTACCATTCTTGTGCGTCAGGCCGCACAGAATGGTAGGTTCATCCCAGAAAATCGATGTATGTTTAACAACTCCGGCGGCCTCGTTCCCAATTACAATTCCCTGCAGCCAATCACTATTGTGAACGGTCAGTAAGGCATCCTGAAAGTTGCCATCATAAGGACCAATCGACCGCCTTCTGCCGTAATCATGGAAAATCCAGCTAAACGTAGTGGCGTTGTAATTCGTTACGACAAACTTTTCTACATCGACTGATTCCAGCCGAACCGGCTCGTTGGTTAGGTTTTTTAGCGTTAAGCTTTTGCGGATAACGGGCAGGTTGGGATACAGTAAAAAATTCAGGGTGAGTTCGACTTTTCCGTCTTTGCTTTGCAGGGTCACAGCAGCACCATTACCTTGTTTGGTATCGGTAATTTTCTGAACCGTCACCAGTTTCCAGTCGCTGGAACCACTATACACGTTATCGTTTATTTCAAATTGAAAGTCCGGATTCGTTTTCTGGAAATACTTAAAATCACCCGCAACGGGTTTGTACTCGGTAGTCAGAAAATGACCGCCTGATGACGGTAGGTTGATGGTTCGCTGGACGATTCCGTTGTTCAATACAAGTTCCGAATTCGTCCATCTGGCAAAATTTATGGCCTGCGCCTGCACGACAGTGGCGGCCACCGAAACCGCGAGTATAACGCCCGTCATCAGACAATTCAGTAAAGTGTAGTACAGGGATCTCTTCATAAAAAGACGTTCAATGCCAAGAAGTGATGTATAAACCCGAGGTATCTAATTGCATTTAACGCTAACAAAATTCAGTTTTTCCAAGAAGACGCAGATGAAGTATTTTAGCCTAAACATGGATTATTCTATCTTTATAGCGTTTTATCGATTAAGCACAATCAGATGAGCCCACTAACCCGTAAAAGCCGAGGATTTGCCGGGGAGCGAATCATTGAGGTTCCCAAAGAGACCGTCGACAAATGTTCGTCGATGGCTCTGATTAGCAGTTTGTATATTACCCGGATGGGTTTTTACCCGAAGGCTCTTTATCATTACTATCAACGCCCGGTTGGCATATCGCAGGTGATTTTCCTTTATTGCACTGATGGACAGGGTTGGCTTCAGCTGGCGAAAGACCGGATCATCATTCAGGCGGGAGAAGTTTTTGCCATTACTCCCGAAACACCGCATTCCTATGGCGCTGATACCGAAAACCCCTGGACAATCTACTGGTTTCACTTTAGTGGTACGCAATGTCACGACGTAGTACGCGCAATTATGGAAGAACGCAGCAATAGCCCTCATACCGTCCGGGTGCCTTATTCAGATGACCGTATCGCCCTGTTCGACCAGATGTTCGATACGTTTCTGAAAGGGTATAGCACCTCGAATCTGCTGTTTGCGAACCTGACCATCCCGTATTTTCTGTCTTCGTTTATTCTTCCGGAAAACTTTCAGAAGGAAATCGTTTCTAGTGGAACCATTACCCCAACAAACAGGGCAATTCTATACATGCAGAATAACCTCTCTTCCTCCGTTACACTGGACAATATTGCCCAATCGGTTAACCTGTCTACCTCATTCTTCTCCCGAAAATTCAGGCAGGATACCGGCTACGCGCCCATTGAGTACTTTAACCACCTTCGTATTCAGCGGGCTTGCCAGCTCCTTCACTTCAGCGATTTTCGGATCAATGAAGTAGCGTCTCAACTGGGCATCGATGATCCGTTCTACTTTTCGAGGCTGTTCAAAAAGCAGATGGGCGTTTCCCCCGCTGAGTATCGAAAGAGTGAAGGTATTCAACGGAGGATGTAAGTGACAGCATTTACTTCAACACCTTGTAACGATACAGACCAAAGCTGTTTGCCGTTGGCAATGAAACCGTAAATCTGCCTTCTTTTGATACCACTCCATCAAGGGCTTTTCCGGCTCCAGCCATCGGCTGGAAACTGACCCGTTTGCCAGCCGGTAGCCAGGTGCGAATTTCTTCCTGAGGATTGACTGTATCTTCCCGAAAAAGCAGCAGATAACCTTCGGTATCGCTTACAACCGACTGAAAGCCGGTCCAGCTTTTTCCACTGGGTTCGTCGCCGATTGGAAGGATGTGCCCTGCATGGATTTGCGTCTGGTTTGTTCGGTAAGTCTGGATCAGCTTAGCCGTCTGGAAGGCTTCGGCTGGTAAACCTGTTGCCTCGAACCAGGCCAGCGGCTGCGCCATCATTGTTACGGCAAACAAATAATCGAACGAATAATTGGCCGGAGCAAAGCGGTCGCCGGGCGGGTACTTGTCAGCATTTCGCCATTTGTTCAGAAACTCGATTTGCAGATTCTGGGATGGTATGTATTTCGACAGATTCCAGAGGTTACGCAACGTCCAGTAGGGATAATAGTTGGTCCAGTCGGTATAGCGGTTTTCCAGAAATAGGTTGCCATATTCATTCATAAAATGATACCCATTGCGTCGGCCCGCCGTGACGTCCATGTTGAAAATCACCTCGTAGTTAGTAGCCGCCATCACCGTATCGAGGAATTTCCGGAAGTTAACTTCGGCGGTTTTATCGTGAATCTGAACGAGGTCGATTTTAAACGTTCGGATGCCGTATTGCTTATAAAGTCCAATGAGCGTCTGGGCATCTTTGTCCCAGTGCTTAAAACTGCTATCGACACTGGGACTGAACCACAAACCCAACTCGATATTCAGCTTTTTGGCGGCATCGATAACGGGTTTCAGGCCATTAGGAAACCGATCCGGATCGGGCGTCCAATACTTTGGATTTTTCCAGATGGCCTCGCTGCTACCGCCCGGCGTTGCCGAATTCATCGACTTGCCCAGCTCCCAGCCGTCGTCGATCTGAAAACGGGTGATACCCAACTGGGCCGCTTTCTGCAATTCGGTTATGATAAACTGCTCTCTGATTTTCGAGTCTCGGTTGCGGTCTCCCCAGGTATTCATCATGATCATGTCGTCGCGGTCGGCCCGACGGGGACGGTTGGCATCCTGATAGCTACGTAGCGTACGCACCCCATCCAGTTCCGACGTACCACTCAAGCCGAGCGTGTAGCCGTAGCCCCGCACCCAGTCCGTTTCCGATATGTCTGTTGGCAGTATACCAGCGCCAACGGTTTGAACGCTGCCATTTTTAACCAGAAAATCGAAACCGGGATTGGCCAGTTGAATGATGGAAACGGGCGATTCTTTCAACACAAATACTGAAAAACCGGAAAGCCCATCGGTCAGCCATAAGAGATTTCCCTTCAGAAAACCCGGCTGACGGTACAGGTTGTAGGGGACTTCGGTAACTAGTGTATTGTTACGGTCGGTCATGTCGGCAAATTCGACGGCCCGCCCTCGCCAGTGATTGCCCGCCAGTGCCAGTTTATCCATCGCCGGAACGGTAGCGGTACGCTTGTTGAGATCGGCCTGCGACTCGATGTTCTTAAAATCCAGCCCGACAGCCGCCTGGTCAGCCGCCTGTTGCCATTCGGGCGAGGCTTTACCACGCAGATAAAACGTGCAGCTTAACGTGGCTATACCAGGATAAATCCGGAATACCCGCCGAACGTCCAGCGTGCCGAGCCGGGTGGTTACGCTAACTTCCAGATGGTCGCTCTGGTTTGGCAATCGCTGAATCTGCTTTGTTATCAGCTCACCGTTGCCTGATGGGGTCAAGTGGCCAGGAAAGGCACAGTCTGGATCTTTGCTGACCCATTCCCAGGTTTGTTTCCGTTTTTTATCGGTCAGATTCAGGGTAATCAACTGGCCATTGTTCCAGCGAAATCGCCGGGCAATCAGGTCGTTTTCAAGTACTAAGGTATCATTGCTCAAACTGGCCCGGCAGCTTTGTAACGATTGTGCATTTACCCGATCTGAGAGATATAGACAAAAAGGGAAAGCGATTAAAACTAAGATGTGCTTCATAAAATGGGGGTCGCTCGTTGTTTGACTTGCCAGGATTTTTGGCAGCGTTAACAGATTTACCTTAAATCCTGTCAAAAAACGTAGCCTATTCGGCATATCGATTCTTTAACAGGTTCATCATGAATACGTTGATCTCCCATTGATTGCCAAGGGGCAACTGGGTGTACGGCATTACGGGCATGTAGGTGGCCGGCCCGAATTCGGTGGTAATGGTTAGCTGAGTGCCGTTTGTCCGGTGCTTTTCAACGATTTTATCCCACCAGCCCAAGTGGGTGTTGAGCGTAACTTCCCATTCCGGTGCGCGGGGATCATTGACCTGAGGACCTTCGGGATGCCCAACCCGGCTGTGAATATGGTCGGCGCGGGAAATAGCCAGCGCCACGGCTTCGGTCTGATTTTCGAGCATCGATTCATGGACGTTGCACCAGTGGGAAATATCTAGGCAGATGCAAAGGTCGGGGAGTTTGGTCAAATAATCCTGCGCAATATGAGCCGCAAACAGCGACTTGCCCCGGTGCGTTTCGTGGATGATTTTCACGCCCGAATCTTCCGAAATCCGGGAAGCCACATCAAAGAGGTGTTTATTCTGATCGAATGTAAAGAAATCCTTACCAGTCTGGCAGTTAATAAAAACCGGTTGAGCCGCAATCAGGTTTCGGAGGTATTTTTCGTAGTTCTGGCTGTGTTCGTCCAGATCGCTCTCGAACGATTGCCAGTATTGGCCAATCAACGCAAGCTCATACTCTTTAAGCGTAGCCACAATTTTCTGACTCTCCTTGGCTTCCAGTGGCAAAGCCATTTCCACCCCATCGTAGCCAGCGGCTTTCACATTCTGACAGAACGTAGTAAATGGTAATGTATTACCCCATTGAGGGGCGTAAAATTTAAGCGGCATAACAGTCCTTTAAGAGGATTTCTTTTGAGTTGTCGATACCAATTACTGGTTATAGAGTATCGCGTTTGCAATGAGTTGAGTGTATATAGGGTTTTCGAAATCACTGACCGCGTGACCCGGCTGACTATAGAATAACCAGCCTTTTCCTGCGGGTTTATACCAGGCCGACCGATCCTGTGTCCATACCTTTCCGGAAGCATCTGCGAATTTGAACCCCAGTAGAATCGTTCGGTTTCCCAACAGCTGATGGTTTAGAAACCCCTCTGTTTTCGGCAACATAAAGCCCGGCAGTTGTTTTTCTTTTTGCTCACCCTCCCGCGTGTATGCAATCGTGGATGCATAGGTAATCTTGTGTGTCGTAATGAAGTGTTGCGGAGCCAGATTCACTACGGCCATGTCTACATCGCCTACGTATTTGTAACCACCTTCCGTTACGTTCGTTTTGAGCAGGTCGATACCCAGAAACGAAAACCACTCTTTGTTCTTTCGTTTTGCCGAGCTAATGGAATGATGCAGACAAAGTAACTTACCACCGTTTTGGGCGTAACGAATAAATGCCCGTTCGGGTATGGAGTCCAGGTCTTTATGGATGTAAACAATAACTGCCCGAAAAGTAGCCATTGTTTTGGGCATGTCGTTCTGTGTCACAATTCTGGCCGTCAGTCCTTCCTGCTGTTGAATTCCCCTGGCCAGCACCTCCATAGCTGGAATTTCGTCGGCAACGATCAATACATCCTGAGCGGCAACCCGCCCTATAGCAATCATTAACCCAAAAAGTAACGCAAACAGATGTTTCATAGCTAGACCGTAGAATGCCAGACGTATTCGTCACTTCAACTGGTTTAGATAAGCGATGGTCTGTGGCACCTGCGTTGCATAACTCGGGCTTTCGTCTTCAATATAATAATGTTGAATAGACGACTGCTGGGCGGCTTTCAGGATGGCAGGCAAATTGAGCTGACCGGTTCCCAGCGCTACGTCGTTCTCGACCGGCGTCCCTCCCGACAAATTGCCGACAACCCCTTTGCGCAGATCTTTCAGATGCATGAGTTTGAAGCGGTTCGGGTATTTTTTGATCAGCGCTGCAGGGTCGACGCCGGGAAAAAATGTCCAGAGTATATCCATTTCGAAACTAACATAGTCGGGGTTTGTATTCTGCACAATGTAATCGAACAGGGTGCCACTTTCATACGTCTCAAATTCGTAGCCGTGGTTATGGTAGCAGAATGTCAGCCCAAACTGGTCTTTTAACTGCTTTCCAAAGTTATTGAAATCGGTAACCGTTTGCTTGGCCAGATCGAGCGTAAACGGTCCTTTGTGTGGCACCCAAGCCACCCGGACGTACTGAGCACCAAGGGTTTTGGCGTTCTGACCTACTTCGGCCAGTTTGTTTTGCAGATCGGGATATCCCACTCCAAACGAAGAGCATTTCATGCCGCGTTCATCAAGGAGTTTGCGTAGTTCAGCAGCTGTTTTGCCGAACAGGTTAGAAAACTCCATGTTGGTAATACCCAATGCCTTGATGGTGTCGAGCGTGGCCGGTACGTTTTTGGCAAAACTGTTCCGGTAGGTATACGACACCATGCCGGGCGTTTGGGGGAACACCTTTTTCTGCGCCTGAGCGGAACCAAAGCTCAATAGAATAGCGAAAACCAGTAGGGATTTTTTCATGATTAAGTTCTTAAACCTATACGGTTTTTGAAACCTTGTAGGTTTAGTTTATTTAGTTCTTATTGTTCAAATGCACCCCGGTCCCGTCCGGCATTTTTGGGGCGGGCCTTACCCAGAATATCGTTGGACAGAGGAACGTCATTACTACCCGAATTAACGGCCCGACTGCTTTTCGCCAGTCGAAAATCACCCTTTGTTGGATCGGGCTGAATATTGATAAAGCTGGGTTCCGCAACGATGTCGTTAGCCCCCGCAAAAACAGTCTGCGCAGCTGGGTATACGTTATAATCCCAACGGACGCTGGTGTTTCGATTGTTAGAAGTTACGGCACCACCCGGTCTGGGCACAATGATGTTATTGAGGATAACTACATCTTCCGACCGATTAGCAAACAACTCCTGATACCCGACAATCCCGCCATTCCAGTACGTTGTGTTGTTAATAATGTCGACGTGTTTCGTGCGGAAGGTATGAATCCCCGACCCACCATTGAACGTACTGACATTATTGGCAATCAGCGCTCGCCCTGTCCATTCTGGCCGCTTTGGCTTTTCCGGCACTAGTGTACCGGCAACAGTATTTGGAGCAACTATCGTCTGGCTTGTGGCTGGCTTTACAACCGCATCGGCATTGGGATTAGTAGCGCCCTGCCCCTGTTCCTGATCAGTCACATCCAGTAGAATACCATTACCGTCGCTCAGTTTGCCGATTTTCTCCCAGGCAACCAGCGTTTTATTGTTCCAGACAAAATTGCGCTGGATAACGATATGGTAACCTGGCGCATCATCGTGTGCCCAGTTGTTCAGCGTTGTTATTCCCGAGCCACCGTATCGCATAAACCAGGCGTTTTCAAAAACTTTACAATCCTCAACTGTCAAATAGTCGATCTCGATACCGACAATGCCACCACCTGCACACTTACCAACTATGCAGTTGCGAATGACCAGGTGGTGTGGTTTTTCGTCCGGCTTTTTACCCCGTCCATTGAAGAAAATCCCGTTGGTATTATAGTAAGGATCAGGCGTTGTTTTTTTACCATCTTCCTGCGCTTTCAGCAGCACAATTGAATCATTGTTGCCAATGACACTTAGTCCGTCAATCACGTTGTAGGAGCCAGTAATCTGAATACCGGCCCAACCGACCGGATGAATTTCAGGATGATGACCCGGACGTGCTTTCCAGGTAATCCAGGCCGCCGACGTACCGGAGCGCGTGATAGACAGGACCGCGCTACCATTTCCTTTATCAGCGTTGGTATACGTACCGTTGCTAATAAGCACTACATCGCCAGGTTGCACCAGATCAGCAGCTTTTTGCAGATTCCGCAAAGCGGTTTCGGGTGTTTTACCATCGTTTGCGTCGTTTCCCGTACCGGAAACATGCCAAATTGCGGCAGAAACAAAGGTGTTGATTGCGAATAAGATAGAAAAAAGAAGGGTTGTTTTCATAAATTTTCACTACGTATAGTTTTGTTATTCAGATAGATAGCGACTTACTAAATTTCGATCCAACGTTATCAGATAAACGGGCTTCCCGGATTTCTCGTTAGCGGGACACACTGATCTGCTCCCCACTAGCCCCGGCAAAACCAAGCTGGGCACCATCGAGCAGGAAGTAGGTATTGTTGTGGTGGATAAAGTTGCCGTGACGCGCTACTTTTTCGGTGGCTTCACCGCCTAAAACGACCAGATTATCGCTAAAAATCAGCGAATTGATCGTACTATCGCCTTTCCCGATCCCCAATATATTATTCCATCTGGTACCTTTTCTGGAGATGATCGTATTGTGTTCCATCCTGAAATTATGAATGTCACTCCGGAACTTTCCGGTGAGGTGAAAAGTCCATTCGCCATTCTCTACGGAGACATTATGAGACACAAGAATGTCGCGTGCTGACCCACCGCCTATTTCCAAAAAGCCGTTACAGTCTTCAGCATAGTTGTGATGCACATAGGTGCTGTCGCCATTGGTATAGACTTCAAAAAAGCCACCGTCGGAGCCATAATCATAACATTGGGCACGGCAACGTACTGCCCGGTTGTAGGCGATTTCATTGTTTGGGGCAAAGACCCAGTAGGCTACGGCTCCATAGTCATCATCTCCCCCCTGTGTGTTTTTAACCATTATCAGATCGTGGGCGTAGTTTTGCGAAATGAGGTTATAACTGCCATGGATCATAACCCCACCCCCACAGTTTTCGATTTCACAGTTTCGGATGATGTTATGATCGGCTCCTTTCGCCAGATAGATCCCAGCGAGGTGGGCATCTTTGGCAACAAACCCGTCAACAATAATCCACTTTCCGGTGATATTAATGGCCTTTGCCATGTTACCCGGATGCCTAAACATGGGCTTTGCTCCCTCACCCATCGCCCGAAAAACGATAGGCTTTTGGTCCGTTCCGCTATCGTTAATATCCAGTCCGGTGTCCCAGCCTGAACCACCCATAAAGTTGATGGTGTCGCCAGGCATAAAGTCTTTAGCCTGAACAGGGGCAAGAGATTGCCATGGGTTGACCGTCTCGGTACCGGAGTTAGCATCATTGCCTGAGACACTATTGATAAAATACTGCTTGGCAGCAACCTGATTTTCTATTGATAGGACAGCCAAAGCCGCACTGAGCCAGAAATAGATATGTACGTTTTTCATGCTATTATGTTTTTCTGCTGTGTCAACGTGCTTGTGCCGCTGGCTGCCAGGTCGGTTGTTCGATATGTGAACTTCCTGCTCTAAGTGGAATATCGGCCTCAGAACTCACCCGCTTTCCATTCAGGATGACATTGTCAAAAATTATGTTACCAGACCTGTTTTTGATGAGCGAGGGTATGGGTTCGCCAATCATCGTAATGTCTTTCAGGGTCAATCCACTGAATTGGGCCTCAGGGTTTTGTAATCCAAAAATTGCCGCCGGTTCTTCAAACCGAATTTTCTCAAACCAGTAGTTGCTATGCTTCGCCTGGCCTTTGCTATTGGGGCTAACCATACAAAACAGGGACCAGGGTGCATACCACTCACTTTTGCTGATGTGAATGACGTCTGTATTTTTCATGGTGATAGCACGGGTTGTTAGCGCCTGACCATTAAACCCGATACGGAATACATTTGCCAGCGTGGTCCATAGCACGCAGTTTTCGATGGTAATGTTACTGACTTCACCTTCCGTATTTTTTGTGGTTGCCCACATATCCTTACTGCTCTCTGGTGTGAACAAAGCAAAGCAATCGTCCATTGACCGGATGAAACTGTTCATTACTCTAGTACGTCCACCACCGTACCAGTCAATACCATCACCATTGATATTCTGCGGATTGACGGCGATGACTTTGATGTTATCGAAAACAGCGTCGAAGGTCGTATGCGTTTGCAACGACCAGGTTCGACTTCGCCCAACGAATGTAACGCCCCGAACAGTCAGGCCCTGCACGTTATGGGTCGTGAGTGGATGCCAGTTTTTCTGATTTTTCCAGCCGTCGTCGTGATCTTCTGATTGCGGACCGTAATAGACCACTGTTCCGCGCCCCAGAATGCTTACATTTTTTGCATCCCAGATGTTGATACTGCCGAACAATACTGCCCCAGCATCCAGAAACAGCGTTTGCCCGCTCTGGAGATCAATGTGCTGATTATGAATACCGGCCTTTAAGTGAATGACGTTTTTATCTGTCAACTTGATGACGTTGACATCAGGTCGGTTGGCAAACAATAGCAGCACATCGTCTTTGAAATTACTGGTTCCGGCGCGTTCTATCGAATACTGCCCAGCATCAGTAAGTGAAAAGTTAATTGTTGCGCCAGCGAGGTTCGGCTTGATATTTTTGGACAGTGGCCGAACCGTAACCCCGCCCCGCCAATATCCTTTCGCCCCGACCTGCGTGGCTTCTTTGTTGGAGGTTTGGCCCGCATATTTATCGCTGTCGACCTTGGGCGACACCGTTACGCTGGCTAAGCCCCTAAAGTCGAAGCTGGCAAAGTAGACGTTCAGTCCGGCATGAAAAACCGGCACTGCCTGGCCGTTTATGGTTACGACGTAGTAATCCGACGCAAATTCTTCGGGAACAGGATGCGGTGTTATGGTTTGCGAAAACCCCTGGGCAATTGCCAGGGCAACCATTATCGTGCTGTATAGTATATTTTTCATTGTTCGGTTTTACGCTTTTCTCTTATTGGCTATCCACTACGCATCTAAACCCCACCGTTGCACAGCGATCCAGACCCGCCCATGTCAGTAAATATTTAGCGCCAAAGCTGGTATCCTGAGCCCCCTGATCGGCGTACCACTCCGAAGCCCGATTGACGTACCAGGCTCCCCCACGCAAAATGCAGAAGCGATTGTAGCCGTCGGTTCGCTCACTTTCGGTCAGTTGCCATACATTGCCGCTCATGTCATACAACCCCTGTTTCGTCCGGCCTTTGTCAAACCGGTTGACGGGTGTAGCTCCTGTCCATTGTCCCGTATTCACAACCGTCGAATCGAAGGCATTGCCCCAGGGGTAGCGAGTCTGGGCGGGTCCATTTTGAGCAGCCCATTGCCATTCGGCTTCGGTTGGTAGTCGTTTCCCAGCCCATTTAGCGTAGGCACGGGCGTCGTCCAACGCTACCCACACTACCGGGTGATTCTCCTGACCAACGGGCGGAGCGTTGTTGACCCAGTGTCTGAGGAAGTTTTCGCGATGCCGAGGTTGATACTGGCTTGCTTTTAAAAACTGAGCAAATTGCGCGTTTGTCACCAGGGTTTCATCCATGGCAAACGGCCTGAGCTTTACGGTCACTTCGCCCGTTGTTATTTCGTTGCGAGCCTGGCTGTAGGCGTAGTCCACAAAATTGCGAATTGGGTAAAAACCACACTCCCGCTGTCGGAAACTGAACATCATATGCACCGAATCTCGTGAAACGGGTATGGATTCCATGCCTTTAGGTAATTTGTTTTTTGCGTAGGCCGGGGTAGTGATTCCCGGCTTCAGACGGGGCTTGGCCAGATGAAAGGCAGTGCTATAGTTAGCCCGTTTGTGGGTGTCGGCCTGTTTTTTCAGAAAAGCAATGAGGTCATCGGTCAGATCCGATTCGGCGACGGCCAGAATACAACCGATGTCTTTGGGGCCGTAGTCAGCGTACAAACTCACCTTCCCGTTGGCACGGCCTGGTTTAAGTTCTTTCCCCGCTATCAGGTCGAAATAGCGAACGCCCGGTACGTCGTCCTGCTCAAAAAGTTTACCCGTTGTCCATTGTTCCTGCCGATTGACTAGCGTCCATAGTATGCTTTTGCCCAGTTGCCAGCGGCTCGCGAACACCCGGTTGAGTTGAATCGGGAACAGGGGTGTCCAACTGCCTTCCGTGAAAAATTGGGTATAGCGCCGTTGAATGGGCAACATGGCTCGCAACAGCGATCGATCACGGGGATTGACTTCATTTACGGTACCGAATACGTTTTCCCAAATCACGATTCCGCAGCCGTTGATCCATGCATTTTGGAGAAGTGTCGATTGTTCGTGGCTGAAGCGCGAAAGCCGGTAAATCATGTGCCGCTGTTCCAGCCATCGGTTGCGCACCAGCAAGGGCACTTCACCAAACTCAAGGTTTTTGTATTTCTCATTCCAGCCCACCTCCAGCCACGATTGATGCACCTGATTCAACACATCAGGACGAATCGGTATTTCGGACTGAAACACAGCTCCGGCGTTGGCCTTCTGCATTTTTTGAAAAAAGCCGTCGAAATTTGAAATCGTATCCAGATATACCCCGTCGGCACCCGTTTCAGTCAGTAAATCAAGCAGTTCGTCTTCATCAGTTTTGCCCTGGTTCCGGGCAATATTGTCCCAGGGATTGTAGGCAATCATCAGTTTTTTTCCGAGCTGATGCAATTCATTGCATACCTGTTTAAGACCCGCAACACCCCCCGGCAGATTTCGATAAAACGAGTATTGAGTCCGGTTATCGAAGCCCAGCTGTGGGTACGTCGGCCATAAAACCACTACGTCAACACCGCCGTAGCTGTCTTCGTATTTTCTGAGGCAATTCCGGATGGCATACGTCCCGTTTTTATCATAAAGGGTTGTTTCGCTGGCCATCAGGAAAAACGTAGAATAGGCACTGGATGCCCATTTGTACTCGCTTTTCTGATAATTCTCTCCGTTAAAGTTCAGGAATCTTCTAGTTGAATCTTTCCAGGCCCGTAGTTCGGAACGCCACGCATCCCATTTTTCGGGCGATGTTGGCGTTTCAATCAGTTGGTAGTACTTTTCAGCAAGGGCATTTCTGTTTTGCCCGAACGCATTTCCCGTCCAGCAACACAAGAGCCAACTACAGACTAGTCCCTTTCTGAGCATACTGATTTTGTTATAACTTTTCTGACAGAATTTATCAATTCATTACTTCAATTCGCTCGCTGTTCTTCTCTGTAAGCATCGCGTCCATTTTCTCCAGTTTCTTATCGCCGATAACCACGTTTCTTAATTTTAAACCTCGCACATCGTCTACATAGAAAGCAGGCCTGGCATCGGGTTCACCATAGGTAACTACCACATCATCAATGGTTAACCCATTCACATGCCTGATATAAAAAGCACTTGCCGGGAGCTTTGTCCCGAATGTCAGCCTGTTTTCCGGATACCCTTTTACATCTTCGCGAACGATTGCCGGAAACGTCCTGAGTGAATCCGCAGCAACGCCTTTGGGGATCGTAATTCGAATATTGGAGAGTCGGATATCTTCGGCTGGACTTTCTTCCAAACCGGCAAGAATTGAGGGAATGATGCTCCGGGTCTCGGCTCTGATGTTCTGAATATTGATGTGCCGCATTACGGACGTCTTTTTATCCGGATTCAGAAACCGCTTGCCTACCCGGATAAAAATCGGACTTAATACATCCGTCATGATAATGTCAGAGATATTGATGTTCTCAACGATCCCCCCATCGACACCCAGAATGACAATGCCCGTGTTGACACTCGTTTCTTCGGGCCTATGCACGATACTGACAGTCATTGGCCAGTGCCGATACCCGTTTACCGACCCTTTCCTGATGACACAATTGGTGACGGTAATATTTCGGAAGCCACTTCGTGAACCGGTACCGAATTTGATCCCATTGCAGATGCTCGACAGCACACAATTGGTGACTGTTATGTTTTCGCAGAATTTATCGAGGTATTCGCTTTTAAAGCAGAGTGCATCATCCTCTGAGTCGATGCGGCAGTTGGAAATGATAACATCTTTCCCATCGATGTCCAACCCGTCGCAATTCCAGTTCACCCAACTTCGGAGGTAGATTTTATTGATGGTGACTCGCTCACAACCTGATATTGAAACGGTTACCTGCGCTGAGTTGAGGATGCTGATACCTTCCAGCAGCACATCCCGACAGCCGATAAAAAAAATGTTTTTGGGCTTACCGTCCTTATTCAGCCCCAGTTGAAACGCCTTCCCTTCGCCGGGTCCTTTCAGCGTACCCAGCCCAATAATTCCTGTATGAGTTGCCCTGTCGGTAATAACCAGGGCTTTCATTTTCTCGACATAGAGACCATTGTGGGTGATAGTACCGTACTTTTTTGCGGATAAAATGGTATGTTCCGGATAATCGGCCGGGTTGTAGCTCCCCTGTAGTACTGACCCGGCCGACAGATGCAGAAAAACATTAGATTTCAGGAAGATCGTTCCTGTATAATACGTACCGGCAGGCACCAGAACCTCACCTCCACCCTTGCCAGCACATTGATCAATAGCTGATTGAATGGCTTTCGTATTTAGAAAAGTAGTATCGGTTCTGGCGCCAAAATCACGAATATCATACTGCTGACCGAATACCTGGTAACTAAACAGGAAGGCAACTGACAGAATCAATACGTTGTGATTTTTCATCGTAAAAACATGACCGTTTGTAGCGTGTGAGGAAAAAAAATAAGTTATTGAACTTCATAAGCACCGCAATCGACCGAACCACCTTTTGGGCGAGCGACACCTTTTATATCGTTCGCAGAAAAAAGAAGCTTCGTCCCCGCATCAATGGCCGGGCTTCCATTTTTCACAGAAAAATTTGCCAATGTCAGATCAGTCGCCAGGTTGACAAACTGAGGGTCAACAACTTTATCATTCGCTCCCTTCACGGCTGTCGCGCCATTGAAATAGACGTTATAATCGTAGATGACATTCGTGTTTTTGTTGTTTGAATTACACTTTCCCCCCGGCTTTGAATAGACGATGTTATTCATGATTTTCACATCACTACACGTGTTCGCATACAGGTCTGCATAATCGACCATGACCTGGGCATTGTTATAGGTCGTGTTATTGATGATGTCGACATGGGCGGCCTCAAAGGCATGAATGCCCGACCCACCATTATTAAAACTGATGTTGTTCTCCACCAACGTTCGTCCTTTGTATGGCTTATCGGTAGCCGTTGAGCCATAGGGTCGCAGGTTAACATCGATGATAATTCCGTTGCCATCCGAAAGTCGGGCGGGTGTAAGACCAATCCAGGGAATAGTGGTCTTATTGTTGGAGCAGCTATTATTCCGAACAATATTTTTATACCCCGTATTGGCATCGCTGTCGAAGGGGGTCAGAATACTAATGCCGCTCCCTCCATACATCATATACCAGGCGTTGTTGTAGATCGTATTTCCCTCAAACGTGACGTAATCTGCCTGAATAGCGCTTAACCCACCTCCCGGGAAATCATGTATTTTACAATTTCGGATCACTACGTGGTGCGGAAATTTGGAATCCGTTCGCGGACCTCCGATAGAAATACCGTTCATATTGTAAGTCGCATACAGGTCATTATTCGTCCCCCCAGCCTGCTTATCGGTATACGAAGCCAGGGCACCCGCATGCGTAAGATTTTGATTATTGCCCTGAAATTCAATACCCTCCAGCACGAGATACGATCCATTGATGCTGACAGCATTCCAGAGACTTCCTGAAAAAGCAAATTTCGGCGTATGACCCGGATACGCTTTGTAGACAATGAATTTATCTGCCGTGCCCGATTTTAGGAGTTGAATCGTGGTAGCTGGCACATACGTCCCATTCATGACAAAAACAGTGTCGCCGGGGAGCGCGGCATTCTGTCCGGCATTGATTGTTTTGAATGGCGACGACATGGATAATCCCGAGTTGGCATCAGACCCTAACGCATCAGAAACGTAATACCGCTTCGCCGACGCACTAACGGTTGGTGGCTTAGTGACGACAAGATCATCGACTGCTTTTTGATCGCAGCCGAAAAGGACGTTAGTCGATAACAGGAGGCCTAACTGCATTAATTTGAATCTGATTTTCATGGAAAAATGGGTAACATGGATTCGTTAACGGTGTATGACTATGCCAGAATGGGTTTTACGACCTTACCCGCTACGTCGGTCAGGCGATACCGGCGCCCCTGAAATTTGAAGGTCAATTGCTCGTGATCGATGCCCAGCAGGTGCAGAATAGAGGCCTGCAAATCGTGCACATGAACCGGGTCTTTAACGATGTTGTAACTAAATTCATCGGTTTGCCCGAGCGAAAATCCTTTTTTGATCCCACCACCCGCCAACCACACCGTGAAGCAGCGCGGATGGTGGTCACGGCCATAATTATCTTTGGTGAGTTTACCCTGCGAGTAGTTGGTACGGCCAAATTCGCCCCCCCAGATCACGAGCGTGTCGTCGAGCAAACCGCGCTGTTTCAGATCCTGAATTAATGCCGCCGACGCCTGATCGACAGACGAGGCCATTGTTTTAATGTCTTTGGGTAGGTTAAAATGCTGATCCCAGC
Organism: Spirosoma endbachense; assembly: GCF_010233585.1. Lineage (NCBI taxonomy): Bacteria > Pseudomonadati > Bacteroidota > Cytophagia > Cytophagales > Cytophagaceae > Spirosoma > Spirosoma endbachense. The sequence goes on along the minus strand of NZ_CP045997.1, from coordinate 9,319,825 downwards.
CCTGGTGATAGAGCTGAATAAATCGAACGTCTTTCTCAGCTAACTTACGGGCCAACAGACAGTTGGCAGCAAACGTGCCGGGCGTTCGACTATCGGGACCATAGAGATCGAAGATGTAGTCGGGCTCACTGGCAATATCGAGGGTTTCAGGTACCGATGCCTGCATTCGATAGGCCATTTCGTACTGTTGTACCCGGTTATTGATTTCGGGGTCGAGCACGTGTTTGTACTGATCCTGGCTCAGTTTAGCCAGCGTATTGAGCATGTTCCGACGCGACGTTTTGTCGATGCCCGTTGGGTTGTTGAGGTAAAAAATCGGGTCGGGACCCGACCGAAAAATGACGCCCTGATGCGTGGAGGGCAGAAAACCATTACTCCACAGCTTGGCGTAGAGGGGCTGATCGCCCGAGCGGCCTTTTGAGAGTAGCACGACAAACGCGGGCATATTTTTATTTTCTGACCCCAGTCCGTAACTCATCCATGACCCCATCGACGGCCGCCCCCCGATCTGATTACCGGTCTGGATGAAGGTCACCGCCGGATCGTGGTTGATGTGCTCGGTATACATCGACTTGATGAAACTGACATCATCCACAATCTTTGTATGGTGCGGCAGCAGTTCGCTCACCCACGCCCGGCTCTTTCCATGCTGCGCAAATTTGAACAGCGAAGCCGCCAGCGGAAACGAGCTTTGCCCTGCTGACATTCCCGTTAGCCGTTGTCCATTCCGCACTGATTCGGGTAAATTCTGGCCCCACATGGCTTCGAGTTTCGGCTTGTAATCAAACGTTTCCAGTTGCGAGGGAGCCCCACTCTGAAACAGGTAAATAACGCGCTTGATTTTGGGCGGGAAATGTGGAGAACCTACGCCCTTCGGCTGTTCAGACGAAGCGAGTGCCTGCCTGGGTAAGAGCGACGCCAGCGCAGCCGCACCAACGCCCAACCCTGCCACACCCAGAAAATTCCGGCGGCTAAACTGATCAACTAGCTGATCCTGTAGGTCGGTATTCATGATTTTTCAGCGTTTAACGAGGGCTTCGTCGTAATTCAATACTGTAGTGGCTACCACGGTGTAAGCTGCTACGTCGACTGGATTCAGCGATTGATCACGGGGGTATTCACCCGTTTGCAGCAATGCTTCGGCTCGTTTCGGACTTTTCAGAAACCCGTTTCGTTCGGTATCATACAATTGCTGAAGCAAAACCTGTTCGGTAGGCCTTGGGGGCCGGGACAAAGCAGCCTGAAAAAAGTAAGTGATACGCTGAGACAGCGATGGGGTATGTTTCATAGTTCGTTCGGCGAGCACGCGGGCAGCTTCCACAAACTGCGGATCATTGAGCGTTACCAGTGCCTGCAAGGGCGTTGCGGTCTTCTGCCGACGTACCGTACACAAGGCCCGGTCGGGTGCATCGAAGTTAAGCATCATGGGCGGGGGCGATGTACGTTTCCAGATCGTGTACATACTCCGGCGGTACAGGCTATCACCATGCTGCTGTCGGTAGGTAACGGTATTTCGGGTGGCCATTGCCTCCCAGATGCCCGCTGGCTGATACGGATACACGCTCGGGCCACCAATCTCACGCACCAGCAAGCCGCTGGCAGCCAATACATTATCACGCACCTGTTCGGCCGTGTAGCGGTAACTCGATCCACGGGCCAACCCTTTGTTGTCGGGGTCTGCTTCTAGCTGTTCTTTAGTCGCATGGGATGACTGGCGGTACGTTGCCGACAGTACCATCCGCCGAATGAACACTTTTACATCCCAGCCATTTACGCCATCCTGCCGGAACTGAACGGCCAGCCAATCCAGCAGTTCGGGGTGAGAGGGCAATTCGCCCTGATTACCAAAGTCTTCCTGCGTTTTCACCAGTCCATTGCCAAAATACTGCTGCCAGAAACGGTTGACCATAACCCGCGCAAACAAAGGATTCGACTCGTTGAGAAGCCACTTAGCCAGCCCCAGCCGGTTGCGGGGATAATCGGGGGGCAACTCGCCCAGCTTGTGGGGCGTTTGAGCCGTAACTTCCTCACCAGGAGCATCAAAAACACCCCGTTTCAGAATGAAGGTTTTCCGGCGCTGAGGTGCGGGCAGTTCCTGCATGGTCATTACCTCCGGTATGTCGGTCAATAGGTTTACTTCTTCCCCCCGCCAATCTGTAAGCTGACGAGTATAATTGGCAAAAGTCGAATCAACCGTTAGGGCATAATGTTCCTGCAATTGTTGCTGAAGGGTCGAATGCCTGCTCCGTCGAAGGGATTGAGCGGATATGGCCAGCACTCCAGCAACGACACCAGTCGATTTAGGCCCACCCTGGAACCGCAGCGACTGCACTTCCAGGTCCGAAAGCTGGCGGTTGTAGATGCGTAATTCGTCGACTGCAACCTGGCGAATGGTTTTTTCCCGCTGCTCATTCCCGATCTCAAAAACAGGTAGTTGCGATGATTTATTGGTGCCGAACGGACCGTGCAGCAGGCTTTTGGTCAGGTTATCGGTAATGAGTTCGCAAGGGGCCTGACTACCGTTGATGAACAGTCGGATGCCATTGGCTTTGCCATTCCCATTGTAGGTAAGGGTCAGATGCTGCCACGAGTTGATAGGCAGTTTCTGCCGGGTTCGAAGTTCAATGCAATTGGCGGGCCACACGTAGCTAAACAGCACCCGAAGCGTACGATCGGGGTTGAGGCTTACCGAATAACCCCGATACCCTTCGTTTTCGTAGTTCGACCGGCGAAAAATAGCCCCTTGTACCCCCGCTTGCTTGACGTTCGTCCAGATACTGACCGAGAATGGCTGATTACGCTCAAAATTGAGCCCTTTACTGAATCGTTTACCGGGCTCCTGTAGTTTACCATTTACCCGATCAACACCCGACAAGGCAATCCCAATGCCACAATCACCCTGCAACAGGAGTCCTTTACCCACTTTTCCAGTGGTTGGCAGTGGTTTCCGCTCCTTATCTCCGCTGACAAACGCATCGAAGCCGGGGTTTGCTGTGTTGGTATACGTATCGTTACTGTCAGCATCGAAAGGCAGATGAACCAGCAACCCCTGATTTAACGTCAGGACGGGTTTGGGATTCGTGGCCCAGTTCGCGAACGATCGATGGTAATTTTCAGGATTTAGTTTGGGTTCAATGGCCTTGATCTTAGTCTGAATATAGCGGAGCTTTTTTTCAATTTCAGCCGTCGGCAGCATTACCGATGGGCAGGCTTCTCCGTTATGCGTGATCTGCCCCGTCTCCTTATTCTGGTTGAAAAACGCGAATAGCGAATAGTAATCTTTGGCCGAAATAGGGTCGTATTTATGGTCGTGGCAGCGGCAGCACTCCATCGTCAGGCCCAGCATGGCTTTACCGAACGTATTAGTCCGGTCGGCAACGTATTCGATGCGGTATTCTTCGGGAACAATGCCATTTTCACCACTCTGGGCATGTTGCCGATTGAAGGAGGTAGCCACCAGCCGGTCGCGCAGAACAGCGGGTGTAGCGGGTCCGGGCAGCAGATCACCCGCCAGTTGTTCGGTCACAAATTCATTGAACGACTTATTCTGATTAAATGCCCGAATGACCCAGTCGCGATATGGATAGGCATTCCGCATCGGGTCGTCCTGATACCCCTGTGAATCGGCAAAACGGGCCAGATCCAGCCAGCTAATGGCCTGTTGCTCACCAAAGTGTGGAGAAGTAAGCAGTTTATCAACGACTCGCTCATAGGCATCGGGTCGGGTATCGCGGCAGAACTGCATGACCTCGGCAGGTGCTGGCGGCAGGCCTGTCAGATCCATGTATACCCGCCGGAGCAGCGTTGTTTTATCCGCTTCGGGCGAGGGTTTCAGCCCCAACTGATTCATTTTGGAGAGCGTGAACCGATCAATATCGTTTCGAACCCAGCGTGTCTGGCTGTCGTCAGCAAGGCCCCAGCGCGCTAAAAAACTGGCCCCAACAGTGGGTACGGCAGGTTTTTCAATGGGCGATAGCGACCAGTGCTCCTTGTATTTCGCGCCCTGCTCAACCCACTTGATGAGAATCGCCTTTTCTTCATTGGTAAGCGTCAGGTTCGATTTGGGAGTGGGCATTACCTCGTCGGGATCATGACTCAGAATCCGCCTGATGAGTTCGCTACCGCCGATATCGCCGGGGTCAATGGCAACAGTTCTGCTTTTGAGTAGCTGCGTAGCGCCTTCGAAGCTGGCCAGTTGCAAACCAGCCTCGATTTTGTTCTTATCGGGACCGTGGCATTTAAAACACCGATCTGACAAAATAGGCTTTACATGCAGGTTATAATCAACCGTTTCGGGTAGTTTATCCGCAAAGGCACCAACCTCCTTCGGTATCTCAACTGAATCAGAACATGAGCCCAGCGCAAACCCGGTGAGTAAACAACCGAGAATACGAACGAGATTAGATAGGCTGCTGTTTTTCATACAATCGCTAACAAGAGATTCATTTCAGGCCATCCAGAAAGCCCTGATACGCTCTCTTTTTTCCGAAATTCGCATCGAATGGTAGCGCGGCATCAAGGCATTGGCAAAATCCTGGGATCCAGGATGTTCCATCATCGACGCCCCACAGCGTAATCCCAAACTGCTGACTGGCGGGTACGATTTTTTTGTAAGTGCTTACGACGAATTTGTACTTCTGATACTGTTTCTCGAGCAGTTCAGGTGTTTCGGCAAAGTCTTTTTTCTTACCCGGATTCATGGCAATATCCAGTTCGGAAATATGAATCAGCAGCCCCGTTTCGGCGGATTTACGAATCGCATTTTCAATGCCTTCATTTGGCGTGTCGATACTGATGTGCATTTGAAGACCGAGTCCGTGGATCGGAATACCACGCCGTTTGAAATCGTTGGCCATGTTCACAATGGCAGACAGTTTAGCGGGACGCGTTTCCTGTCCGTAATCGTTGTAAAACAGACGGGCGTTTGGGTCAGCCTTGTGCGCATACTGAAACATCCGAGCTACGTAGTCATCGCCCAGAATTTTACCGACATTGAACAGCGTTTTGCCTACTGTATTGAGCGAATCTTTGCGGATAGCCCCCCGATTATTATCAACCGCTTCGTTTACTACGTCCCAGGAAGCTACCTTCCCTTTGAAGTGCGTTCCGACAGTCTGGATGTAGGTTTGCAGCGTCGACTCCAGATCCGTCGAATCACGGATCTGTTTGAGCCAGTTAGGGCTGGTGTCGATATACCACACGAGCGTATGACCATGAACCCTTTTCTTTTGCGAACGGGCAAATTCAATCAACTGATCGGCTACATCAACGTTATAAATGCCTTTTTGCGGACTAATCCGACTGGGTTTCATGGCGACATCGGCTGTAATGCTAGTGGCTTCCTGAATGACCGTTTGCCGGTATGGGGCATTACTCTTGATGCTGGCCGGACTGACGGCAAACCCAATTGGGAATGGAGCCGCTTCGGCGAGTGTCTGCGATGGTGCATCCGGAGCAACCAGAATGCAGTGCGCTCCATTATCAACAAGTTGTATCAAACCAGCAAGGCCAGCTAAAGTGAACAGGAATTTCATTATGATTACAGGATCAAGGATTGTCGGTAGTATCGGATAGTTGCTAAACAGAGTACCCCACGCTTTTTCCCGGCTTTCCGACCAATAAATCTTCAGGATTCCAACTACACTTGACTCAGCACTGCAAATCGGTTTGAAAACCACAATCAATAGGGCTGTTTACCTATTAAATAGTAGCAGGTCTTTCGCTTCGAGCCGCGTTATCGCAACAGCTCGAAGCGAAAGACCCATTTAGGTTAGTCTACTATTTGTTTACTACAAGGCCCCTGCTTTCAGTCGACGAACGGCATAATCGGCAGCGCGGGCCGTTAGGGCCATGTAGGTTAACGACGGATTCTGGCAGGCCGACGAGGCCATGCTCGCACCGTCCGTCACAAACACGTTTTTGACGGTATGTATCTGGTTCCATTTGTTTAGCACCGACGTTTTCGGGTCATGCCCCATGCGAGCGGTCCCCATTTCGTGAATGGCTAAACCCGGAGCCTGGTGGTTATCAAACGCAGCTGTTATCCGAATGCCCGCAGCCTCCATCATCGCTTTGGCCTGTTCGATAGCATCCAACGTCATCTTGTCTTCGTTTTCGCCCCAACTACAATCGATGTCGAGGGTTGGCATACCCCACTGATCTTTGCTGGCCTTATTCAGTTTAACATGATTTTCGTAACGAGGCAGCATTTCACCCATGGCCGTCATACTGAACGACCATTCGCCGGGGCGCGTCAGGGCTTCTTTGTAGTCAGCGCCAAAACCCGCCACCGAATTACCCCGCTCCCAACCGGCCCGCCCTCCGCCACAGGCGTAGGCATACCCGCGCACAAAATCACTCTGTTTATCATTGAGTACATTCCGGAATCTCGGTACATAGGTTCCGGTTGGGCGACGGCCGTAGTAGTAGTTATCATTCAGTTCCCTGCCTTCGTAGATACCGGTAACCCGACCCCGGTAGTTATGATCCATCAGGTAATGACCCAGCGCCCCGCTATCGTTACCCAACCCATTTGGAAACCGATTTGAGGTTGAATTGAGCAGAATCAGCGTCGAATTGAGCGTGGCCGCATTCACGAAAATGATCCGGGCGTAATAGTCGGTCATCTCTTTCGTGTTCGTATCGATCACTCGAACGCCCGTTGCCTTGCCCTTTTGCTCATCGTAAATGATCGAATGAACTACCGAGAAAGGGCGTATGGTCAGCTTGCCCGTTTTGGCTGCTACGGGCAACGTTGCAGAATTGCTGCTGAAATAGGCGCCATACAAACAACCCCGCCCACACCAATTGCGCGACTGACAATCAGCCCGACCCAGTGCCAGATGAACTGGCTGCGCTTTGCTTAGATTGGCCGTGCGGCTGATGATCAGGTGACGATCCGCGTACTCTTTTTTCCAGGCATCCCGCACGCTTTTTTCGATGCAGTTCATCTCAAAAGGCGGCAGAAATTCTCCATCGGGCAAAGTCGACAGGCCATCTTTATTCCCGCTGATACCGGCAAACTTTTCGACGTAGCTATACCAGGGAGCCAGATCAGCATAGCGAATTGGCCAGTCGACACCGTGACCGTCTTTCTGGTTATCTTCAAAATTAAACGGCGCCCAACGCTGCGTCCAGCGCGCCCAGCTCAGCGATTTACCGCCTACCTGATACCCACGAATCCAGTCGAAGGGTTTGGTTTGCTGATAGGGATGTTCGGTATCCCGAATGAAAAATTGCCCGGAATACTCATTGAAGGCATAACCTACTTTGGCCTGTGTAGGACTTTTTTCCAGCACATCGAGCGGATACCGACCCCGGTGCGTCATTTCCCAGGGGCTCGACATGGTGGTTGGATAATCTTTCACATGCTCGACCGGTCGGCCACGCTCCAGCACGAGCGTCCGTAACCCTTTTTGCGTTAACTCTTTAGCAGCCCATCCGCCACTAATGCCTGAGCCGATAACAATAGCGTCATACTGGTTCGCTTTTCCGATGAAATTCATGTGATTCGGGTTTAAGACAAGTTTCTTTCTGACAGAATGGATGGGCTACAAATCAGTTCACGGTATGCAGGTCTTTCTCCACGATTTTTCCGCTCACTTTATTTTTCAGAATCACTTTATGGCGTCCGTCGTGGGTGATCTCTTCCTTGATCAGGTAAAAATCAGCGTCGAAGTCCGTCAGCGTTTTTTCCGGCGACAACCCCTCCTGCCCGCGCCAGATGGGGAGCTTTACTGATTCCCACTGCTTCGACTCCGCCGAGCGATAAGCCGCGTCCAGCACGGCATTTACAATATAGCCATCGTAGAAGGTTTCGGCGGGTTGCCGCCCTTCTTCACACGATTTGAACATATCCGTAAACATGTGATTGTAGCCCAGATCATTGACCTCATCGCCAACTGGAAAGAGCCAACCCGAGTTGGATTCGGCCTTTTCTGCTACGTAATCAGCACCTTTTCCTGAACTATACATCTCGAAACCAGTACGAAGAAAGTTGTTGATCCAGATCGTCCCTTCAGTGCCCATGACCTCATCGCGCAGGTCCATACCACCCCGGAATACCCAACTGACCTCGAACTGTCCGATGGCTCCGTTTTCGTACTTCACCAGCGCAATGGCGTGGTCTTCGGCGTCGATGGGCTTCACCTGTGTGGCTGCCCAGCACATCACCTCGACCGGCCGAACATCTTTCCCGATAAAACTCCGGGCGATTTCGACACAGTGGCAACCCAGATCGAGCATGCAACCGCCCCCGGCCTGCTCTTTGTCCCAGAACCAGTTCGAGTGCGGACCAGGGTGTGCTTCGCGGGATTTCGCCCACAGGATTCGCCCCAATGCCCCACTTTTAACGCTTTCCAGTGCTTTCAGGAACTTGGGTGAGTAACACAGGTCTTCGAGATAACCCCCGAAAATACCGGCATCTTCAACGGCCTGCATCATCTGTAGCGCTTCATCGGCATTACGCCCCAGGGGCTTGGTGCAGACTACGTTCTTTTTGTACTTCGCGCAAAGCAATACAGCCTGATGATGGAGATTGTTGGGCAGGGCAATACAGACCATCGTTACGTCGGGGTGGGCGATGACTTCTTCCATCTCCGTCGACCAGATGGCGCAACTGTAGTCGGTGGCAAACTTTCGGGCGGTTTCTTCCCGACGGGCATAGATAGCAATGACCCGATCGCGGCTCCGTTGCCCGTGGAGTGATTCGGCATAGAAGCGGCCAATGAAGCCGCCCCCAAGCATGGCAATTCGTTGCATATTTACGTGGTTTTAATCAGGTTCATGCCCACTGGGTCCCAGTTGATCACCTTCCGTTGATCGGCGCTTAAGTTTGCAGCCAGCGACGGAGCAGCCGCCCGCAAGCCAAATTCAGCGTCTTCTTTTACCAGGGATGGGTTGTTTTCCCGAATGGCCTTGAAGAAAACGATCATGTGATCGAGTCGGTCGTCGTAACCATCGGGCGTATTGAACGTAATGGCAGGTTCGTTTTTGATTTCGCGGGTAAACTGACCAGCCGGATATTTCTGATCGTACTGTCGAATAAACTCCTCCTGCATGGCCTGCGGATAGGTAAACAGGGCATCATACCCTTTACTGTACATGGGAGCCGTAGGGCGTTTGAGCTGGTTCAACACAAACGAATTCCAGCCAATATCGATCACGCCCTCTGTCCCGACCAACCGTGTATGAATGTTACCACCCGCACCCGTAGCCAGATTGACGCGGGTCGTAAACTGGAATGACGGATTTTTGTCGGTTTTCGGATAGTCCATAATGGCCGTAACCAGATCGTAAGCATCCCGGCCATCTTTCCAGTAATTCAGGTCGCCAAGCGCAAAAATCCGGGTCGGCCCCTGCGATCCCGTAATGGTGTGCAGACCGGTAATGAGGTGGACAAACAAATCACCGGCAACCCCTGTTCCATAGTCTTTGTAGTTTCGCCAACGGAAAAAACGTTCGGCCTGGAACGGGCGTTTGGGGGCATCGCCAAGAAACCGATCCCAATCCAACTCCTTCTGGTCGATGCTTGGCGGCATCGTATATTGCCAGGCTCCTAACGCATCCGTCCGATCCAGAAATGTTTCTACGGATGTCAGTTCACCAATATCACCCGCTTCGTATCGTTTCTTCGCTTCCAGCACAGCCGCGCTACTTGCCCGCTGGCTGCCAACCTGAAAGACTTTTCCTGATTTTTTGTGCGCATCGATCACCGCTTTCCCTTCGTCGATGTGATGGATCATAGGCTTTTCGCAGTAAACATGCTTGCCCGCCCTGAGTGCCTCAATCGAGATACGGTCATGCCAGTGATCGGGCACGCAAATCAGAACGGCGTCTACGTCTTTTCTGGTCAGCACTTCCCGATAGTCGCGGGTGGTTATGATGTCGTTCCCCCAAACCTCTTTCGCCCGAACCAGTCTCGGATCGTAAAGATCAGCCACTGCAACGACCTTCGTGCCGGGCACTTTTAGCGCACAGTTGAGGTCGTAATGGCCGATGATACCCGCGCCAATGAGGCCAATGTTAATCGTATCGGCTGCTGAGCGGGGTTTTAATGGGGTAATCAAATGAGCGGAACCGGAATGCCTACTTAATTTCCCAGCGTTCACCAGTGTTTCACTGCCTGCCAACAGTGCGGTGGTGCCGCTCAACTGGCGGAGGAATCTTCGTCTTGAATTCATAGTAAAAGGAGTTAGGATTAGTTGATTACTGCGGTTGCCTAAAACTGTAAAGCGCGGCCGGGTTGTCGATCATCAACCGGTTCCAGTAATCGCCGAGGCCGCGTTGGGCCAGTTCGTCACGGAAGGTCGTTAGCAGATATGTTAAGCCTGGCGAGCCACCGTATGATTGCCAGTACGTATGTCGGGCGGCATCCATCCCGGCCGTAATCTGCTCCGGAAAATCGGGGAGCAGAGCTTCTAACAGTTGGTAAGTCCGGTTTTCTTCTCCTTTTTTCCACCGGAAAGCACTGTCAAATTCAACCCGGACGCCCGTTTTTAACAGCTCCCGATGATACGTTAGGTCCTGACAGCGATCCATATGTGAGAGGACAACGTGGCTCAGATCAGCCCCAAGTTTGGCGAACAGATCGGCCTGAGCCAATCCGTGACGACCAGCATTGGTATGGGTCAGAATTGGCACCCCCGTTTCGCGGTGGGTATTGACAACGGACCTGAAAATTAGCTCCTGGTGCGCACTTACCGGGTCGTCGCCGGTTGCCAGCTTTATCATTCCGGCTTTGTGCGGAGTTCGCTCTACCACCGGACCGTTGTAATCATAGCGATCAATGCCCTCCTCAACATCGGCGATGAACAGCCGCGTTAACTGATCTTCTGAATACTGATACCGCCAGTGGGTTCGAGGATAATACATTTCCAGATGAATACCCGTTGGCACGACGATTTGAATCCCTGTCCGACGCGATACTTCGGCCAGTTTCACTACGTTCCGACCGCAGTTGGCGGGCATCGTATCGACCATTGTCCGCCCGCCAGCTGCGTATACCTGAGCCAACTCTGCCGATACCTTATCGATATCGTTCAGCAGGAAATCCGGATTCGCCTGTGTCGGAAAGCTTTCCTCGATAATGAGATGTTCGTGTGCATACGTAGTGCCAGCCTGAGCAGGCGAAATGTCACCCAAAACGGTTCGAATAAATGACATGGATGAATCAGGTTAAGGCTGAGTTTCGGTGCGTAATCTGTTCGGCAGAGGATGGGAAATTGGCCTTCCAGCCATATCTTGACGTATCGGCTAGGGTATCGGGAACGTCCAGAATGGCACCCAGCTCGTACATATCCTGTTGCAATTGCTTAACTGTCAGACTATTGGCTGCTTCGTCACTACGTAACGATTGCACAGCCGCTAGTCCGGCTGCCTGCCCCATCGACATGGTTTGCGCCATCGACCGGCACGACGCATGGGCATCATGCGTGGCCGAAAAACACCGGCCTACGACCCAAACCGACTGGCTTCCTTTCGGAACGATCGTGCCGTAGGGAACCCCATACACGCCCGAACCGGGAATATATTCCCAATACGTTTCATCGGCTCCGCTGGCATCGTGTCGGTGGTCTTCGATGGGTGCTCCGCAGAGAAAAATACGGTTGTCTGGTAACAGTCCGGACAGACATTCTTCTTTCGTTAGTCGATGTTCACCGTAGACGCGCCGGGTTTCCCGAACGCCAATCTGATGCGACAAACCAATGATATTGGCGTTTTGATAACCAGGAACATCATCCCGGAAAAAGTCTTCATAGACAAAGGCCTGCCTTCGTCCTTCGATCTCCGCTTTTGTTAGTTCATCGGCATGCAGCGCCGATAGTCCGGCTACTTTCACGGCAACGGTCGAGATACATTTTGGGGCATTCATTTCGTGGGCTGAGCCTTCTTTGCGGGGTAGTGGATGCCGCCCGCTGGCAACAGCCTCCTGCATTTTCAGAGCCAGCATCTTTTTGCCGCCCGCCCGCTCGTACTCGTCCAGTTCGACGTTGCTCATCCGGAACGTAGTCGTCAGGCTTTGTGCAAGTTCGTTCTCTCCAGCAATTTCATAGGCAAATCCCGCCAGATGGCAGAAATCAGCATCACCTGATGCGTCGATCACCCGGCGGGCAATCACTTTTTGAAAGCCGCCTTTATTCCAGAAAATACAGACATACCGTTCTCCTTCCGTAGCTATATCGATCAGCGTTGTGTGCAGCAGATACCGGATACTGTGTTGCTGAATCATTTGATCCCAGACGAGTTTCAGGCGTTCGGGATTGTAGTTTACACCTGTTCCAGCTCCATACGTATTAGGCCGAAGAAATACCGCACCAACTTTATCAAGTTCGTTGACAATACGGTCGGGCCAGCCGCCAACGATTTTGCGCGATGTAGCGCCGGGGGTAAAAAAGCCATAGAACGTATCGAGCATCTGGGTAGACGTACCACCCGGAAACCCATAGCGCTCGACTAGCATTACCGAAAGGCAATGATCATGGGTAGCAGCAGACAGGGCCGCCACGCAACCCGCCGAACCAGCACCGATAACCAATATATCGGTTTCGGCCAGTAACGGAATAGGAAGATGATTGAAAATGGTAGTCATTTTTATATGCCGAACTGTTTTTTCACAACCTGACGACTCATCTTTAAACTGTCGCGAATGGGACGAGTTGGCTTGAAGCCGTAAGGGAAGGCGGGTTCGACGGTGATGTCGCCCGAAAAGTTGCTTTTTTTCAACTGGCGGGCAATCGCCCCAAAATCCATGATGCCTTCTCCTAGTGCTTCTGACCAGACGCCCGTCCAGAGGTGGTCGCGCAGGTGCATGTAGACGATTTTATCGGCATAGGTTTTCAGAAAGGTGGGCACATCCACCTTTGCCTGAAACAGCCAGTCGAGGTCAGGGCCGAGCTTATGATCGGGTACTCCTTGCAGCGTATTGGTCAGGTCATAAAGTCCATCGGTGACCTCATACGTATGATTATGCAGGTTCGGAACTACTTTGTATTGCTTACTGATGGCCTGAATCTTTTTCAGCGTGTCTGCCTGCACGTCAAACTCCTCAGGGGTCTTTTTGCGTTTGGCATCACCAACCGAAAGGCCCAATACCCGACCTTTCAGTTTCGAGAGTCGCTCGATGACTTTACCGGCATCATCAATTATTTCGGCTTGTTTCTCTCTGTTCCACATAGCTCCACTATAGGAAGCCCCGATCACGGAAACTCCCGTTTTTTGAATTAGATCGCCAATTTTCGCAACCGCATCGTCATGCCGCAAATTGATATCCATCAGTTCGATTGCATCAAAACCAGCGTAGTTGACGTCGGAAAAGACCTGATCGAGAATGGGAAAGCAATCGTAGTTTGGCTGGTCTGACGAAAATACCCAAACGTGGGTACCCAACGTAGGCTTAGGGACAGCTATTGGCCAGCCCTGTACTACGGCAACCGAGCCCATCGCCGTTCCTAAGAATGCACGACGGTTCATTATAGCCGTTGTGGAATTAGGGTATCTGCCTGTTCACTAACGTAGGACGGTATACCGACATTTTGGTACAGTTTGGCCAGCCTGTGGGCATGCTCGTCGTAAGCACTTTCAAATAACGTAACGGCTCTTTCGGAACCAACTACGTTGGCTGCCGACAACACGTTTGGTGGCTGTCCGGCCTCAGTAAGAAGTCGGGCCAGTTCGGCTTTAATGCAGTTTACAACCACAGCTCCACCCACAGTCGAGCCCGGTGCTACCGGTGTATCCAGGCCCGGAACCGTGATCATCGCATCGCCAACGGGAGCACCTGTGTCCATCACCAGGTCGGCAAAATCGCTTAACTTTTTGCCGTCGGGCCGCTTACTAGTGCTTTTATCGGCATGTTGTTTAGAAATTAATGCGACGACTTTTACACCCTGTTGCTGAAACAATTCAGCCATTTCGATGGGTACTACGTTACAGCCGCTAGACGAAATGATCAGGGCAGAATCCAGATTAGAGAGGTCGTAGTTGCGTAGAATTCGCGGGGCCAGCCCCGGTACATTTTCCAGAAACATGGCCTGGCGCTGGCCATTGGCCCCAACCACGAGGTTATGAAACGAAAGCGAGAGCTCGACAATAGGATTGAAACCCGCAAACGAACCATAACGCGGCCACATCTCCTCGACCATAATCCGGCTGTGTCCACTGCCAAACAGATGCACCATGCGCCCGGCCAGAATAGTTCGGCTAAACCAGGTAGCCGCTTGCTGAATAGTTTCCGTCTGCGCTTCGATAGTATCCAGTAACGCCCGGCTCTTCTGAATATACTGTGCTGTTAAATTCATATCGTTTTAGTTCGATTAGTCGTTCAGGAAGGCCGCAGCGCCGATAGCGCCAGCCCAGTCTTCATAATAAGCCTTACGTAGGGTGGTCTTTTTGTCCGCCGGACGCCACTCAAACAGATCAAAAAAAGTTCGAAGCGGGTCCAGCAACGCCCGGTCAGCCTGCATGATGCCACCACCCAGTACGATGATTTCCGGCGAAAATGCATTGGCTAGCGAAGCCAGTGATACGGCCAGTTGCCGGATCGAGGTTAGCCATACCTGGGTGGCCAGTGGTTCACCCTGTCGGTACCCATCGACCAGTTCGTGCGTGGTTTTGTAACGCCCAAACGACCGCCGGCCCACCGTTACGTTCCCGATGGCATCTTCCAGACTACCGGGTATATTGGTAATATCGGGATGGACGCTATCAGCATTCACGGTGATGTGTCCGAGGTGCCCCGCCATCTGAAAAAATCCCTGGTATAGATGCCCATTGAGCAATAAGCCGCCACCTACTCCCGTACCCAGGGTAAGCATCAGACCGTGCTGCACATTTTTCAGGGCACCAAACCGGGCTTCGGCCATCAGGGCTGCATGAGCATCATTCAGTACTCGAACCGGTTTACCCAGATAGGCCGACCAGTCGAATCCTTCCAGACCTTTCAACCGACCGGGCATGCAGGCAATAGCTGTATTATCGGGGGTTGGCAAACCCGGAGCCGATAAACCAATGCCCCGAATTGATTCGTTTGTCTGCTGGTTAAGCGACAGAGCCGTATCGGCTATGGCTTGTTTCCAGTTGCTACTTTCGCTATCGCCGGTTGGACCGTCGCCGGTAGGCGAAATTAACTGATGAAGAATTACTCCGGTCGCAGAGTCGATCAATACGCCTTTAATGCGCGTTCCCCCCAGATCAATGCCTATTGCCTGACTCAATTTGCGTATTGGTTATTAGTTAATTCACTAGTAATCCATTTATTGTAGGTCACTGATTATCAACGCGCTACAACTGTCCTTCGCTTATGCTCCAACCGCCATCGACTGACATGGTCTGCCCGGTTGTGAACTGAGATGCGTCGGAGAGAAAGTAGACTGCGGCCCCGTCAAGGTCGCCGGGTTGACCAATTCGCCCACCATCCAGCGGTTGTTTGGTTTGGATAAACGATAAAATAGTATCATCCTGAGCAGCCCGTTGCGCCATAGGCGTTTCGACCAGGGCCGGGGCCAGTACATTGAAACGTATATTATTCGGCGCGTAATAAGCCGCGATCGACCGGGTAAAACCAATAATTGCCGATTTAGTGGCGGCATAAGCATGGGTTGCGAAATAGGCAGGCGACGGTGAATAGCCCAAAACCGAGCCCATATTCAGAATCGTGCCTCCGGTTCCCTGTTCTAGAAATGCCTGGACAGCCGCTTGGTTGGAAAGCATGAGTGAGGTTAGATTCAGGGAAAAAGTATAATTCCAACCGTCGAGACTCAGCTCATGAAGCGGACCATCACCCTGGCGACGTCCGCTGCCACCCGCAACGTGATAGAGTCCATCGAATCCGCCGAACGCTTCCTGGCAGCATTCGATAGCGGTGCGTGCCGTGGCTGGATCAGTGGCGTCACCGTTGATAGCAATGCCTTTACCAGCCAATTGGGCTTCAGCCAGCCGCCCATTCCCGACATCCCGCCCGACTACGATAACCGATGCCCCTTCTTCGACGAAGGCCTTGGCCGCCGATAACCCCAAGCCGGTTGTTCCGCCAATGATAACAATTCGTTTCTGCGCTAACCACTGCCTCATCGCCTTCAATTCGTTGCTTTCTTTTCTACTGGATCGAAGGTATAAACAATAGATACAAAATCAAATAACTTATTATAATAAGTTATTTTTTATTTTTATAAGTCGTTCTTTTTCAGTAATATAAATATTTTTTAAAATAAGGCATTATGATAAGATAAAGTAATATTTACGATAAGATTTACCCCTGATGTATTATCTTTATTGGTGATATGACAGATCAGCCCAACCGAATTCCACAATACCAGTATTTATATGAAATGCTCAGGCAGGATATTATCCGGGGCGTATTCAAAGCCGGAGATCTATTGCCTTCCGAAAGCGTGCTTCAGCAGCAGTACCGGTTAACGCAGCCAACGATCCGGCAAGCCTTGTCGCTACTCGTTCAGGAAGGCTATATTCGGAAACATCAGGGGAAAGGCAGTATTGTGCAGGCAATCCCGATTGGGTTGGGTGTCATGTCGCTGAAAACACACGCGGTGAGTGCCGAGGAGAAAACGGCAACTTTGGAGGAGCTTTCGCCCGAGCTGATCACAACGACGATTCTAACCAAACCTTACCTGTGCGGATTCCCCAATGAGTTGTTGTTTTATCCGACCGATGAAGCGTCAGACGCTACGTACTATTGTCTGGATCGGCTTCGCTCTGTCAACGGCACACCTGTGTTTTACGAAAAGTTGATTTTGCCGAATCGGTATCTACCCAATTTTCCGCGTCAGCGGATGGCGAATCGCTCTTTCTTTGATTTACTACGGACAAAATACGGGTTAGTCGTTACGGGGGGAGAGCAAAAAATTCAGGCCTTGGCCGCCGATTTGTCCATTGCCAGACAACTCCAGGTTGAAGAGGGTAGTCCGGTATTACGATTGGAAAAACGAATTGACACGAACAAAAGTGACTTCAGCTTTTTCTCCCTGCTATTCGCCCGAACGGACCAGTTCTTATTACAGGGGCGATTCTGATATTTTTCAAACACTAGTACCCGTAGTTTTCAGCCTTTTTTCTTTTACCTCCGTAAATCGCCGGCCCTCGGTGTTTAACAGGCATCAATTCGCTTCGGTGACTTTCCCCCCGACTACAAACGTCTCGCCGATGTTCAGTTTTTCGGCTAGAAAATACGCCATGAAGTTGAACGGAATAATGTTGTGGAGAATGGAGAAATTTTCGTCCGATGGACTGCCGATCGGCTCCAGAGCCTCAACCGTGAACACATGTGCACCCGCCTTAGCAATCATGTCCGACAGACGTTTTGTACGCTCATAGGCTTCCCCTTTCGCCAGTATCTGAATAACGATACTGTTTTTAGCGGTTTCTTTCGGGCCATGGTCGTATTGCGCCATGGGTAACCCGTGAAAATTAAGTTTGGTGCTTTCGCACAAAATTAGGGCGGCTTCATGAGCCGTTGCTATATTGGGGCCGCTGCCCGTGACGTACATGCCGTGAATTTCATGCTGGTTCAGCACCGCGAATACGTCGTTGGCCAGTTGCTCGCCAAGTTCGCGATAGTGATCAAACTTATAAGCAATCAGCGCAACAGATGCTTCAGGTAAGAAGCCAAAGCCTTTAAACAACGCCACCAACGTATTAACGTAGGTTTTGGAGGACGAATAATGCTCTTCCCCTGCCAGAATCGGCAAGACGTGAGCCACATTCGGTGCAGTGCACAAATCGCTGTCGGTATAATTAGAAACCGCTACGTACTGGTCGAACAGGTCGCGGCACCAGAGGGCCTCACTACTCCGTCCCGACTGTGATAAGATGACGGCCAGTGGGGATTTCTTGCCTTTCGACAAATAATAAACATACTCCGAAGCTAATTCGGGAAAAATAGGCAGGCCCATGTACTTAAACGCCAGCGGAGCAAAATACGAAGATCCCATACCTAAGTAGGGAACATGCAACGGCAACAGTTCGATCGAACTATTTAAAACATCGTTTGCTCGGGCAGGTATTTCTAAAATCTCGTCCAGGATTGGGTTCATGGAGGTTTATATAATTACAGAGTTCGGTTCTGTTTTAGGTTTCTCAAATGACAGAGTCAATGCGCCGATAATCGCCAGCACAATACCCAGTGACTCAATTATGGAAAGACTTTCGTCCAAGAAAAGGATTGCGAACACAATCGTAAAAACAGGTTGCAAAGCCCCGGCAATCGTAGTCACTTTGGAGGCTTTTCCTTCGGCGCTGTAAGCTGCAAAACTCGCTAGTACCCCTAAGCCGTTGAGCATCCCGGCTAGGGAACCCAGCACCAGCGTTTTTGTAGACATCGCGAACCCTGCCCAGCCAAACACAAAAAATACGAGGGCGATCAGTACGGACGAGACAATAAAACTCATATACGACCATTCGGCTGAAATATAGTTAGTTGTCTCTTTTTGGGCGGCACTAAACACCCCCCAGAAAAATAACGCCACCAGCGAATACAGCAGCCACCGACGGTCGGCCCCGGGCTTGAGGCCGATGGTCTCAAAGAAAGCATCCGGATTGTCAAATAACAGCGACTCTCCCGACAACATCACCACGGCGGGTAAGGCCAGTAAAATACCAATTGCATTGATCCAATTGAGTTTTTCCTTAAAGACCAGAAGCGCAATACCAATGGTAACGAGCGGATATAGATTCGTTACCGGAATCACGATAGCTGCCAGGCCGCCAGCGCTAAAAGCCTTATAAACAGCCACATTACCCGTTACAGCCAGAATGCCCGCCATCAGTCCCCAGCCAATTCCTTTACGGTTCGGCTTTACAATACTGACTTTCTTGAGCAACAACGGCAGGGTCAGGAGCATCCCGATGCTAAACAGGAGATGGTTTGAGAATGGACTTACCTCATCCGAAATCAGCTTGGCCACCACGCCCCAAGTTCCCCAGAAAAAAGCGGCCGCTATCGAATACAGAATCCAGGCTTCAGGTTTATTTCTCATGGAATTTTCGCGTGGTGTCGGCTACTCGCCGACACCACATTAGTTTGCTTTAAATAAGGCTGCACTTCCTAGAATACCTGCCTGTTCTTCCAATTCGGAGATAGTAATTATGGTTTTATAGGCTTTAAATGGGTTTAACAGATTGAAGTCATGCAGTTTTCCAATATCGTTTTTGCCGAACGCAGCCCGCAGTCCCTTTGCAATGCCACCACCCAATACAATCACGTTTGGCGCATAGAGGTTGACGTAATTGTCGATGCCGGTTTTCAAATACCCGATATATTCCTCTACAATTGATATAGCATCGGGGTTTCCGGTTTGTTTCTGGTTAAAAATCGTTTCAGCTGTTGCTGCTAAATCCGGGTATTTCTGCGACCACCCGATACTGGTTGCGATTCGCCCGATACCTACTCCTGAAACGAGTGATTCGAGACAGCCCGTTTTACCACAATAACACACAAAATCGTTGGTGGTAATGGTCATATGGCCGCCCATGTGCGCAAAGGGCAATGGCCCATCCAGCTTACCGTCAATGGTAAAGCCCAGACCCAGACCTGTCCCCAGGGTGAGTGCCAAAACACGACTGAAATCCTTCCCCTGACCGTAAATCGCTTCGCCAAGGGCCACCACCCGCGCATCATTGTCCAACCGGCAAGGTAACCCATGTTGTTGTTGCATTTTTTTTGCCAGCGGATAATCTTCCATGAATTCCAGAAAACCATAAGTCGAATCGACGGTTCCATCGGCAAACACGAAGCCCGGCACACCCATACCAACACCCGACAGATACGCCTGTTCAACTGCGATTTTGGCCTTAAACTGATCAATAGCATCCCCAAGTAACGCCAGAAACTGGTCTCCGTCCTTGGTTTCGGTTGGGGTAATAATCATAGCCTCCACATGGCCGGTATCCAGATTCACTAAACCAATTTTGGTTCGTGTTCCACCAATATCAATGCCGATCGCGAGCGTTTTCACAAGTTGAGGCTGATCTATCAAGTTAAACGGATCTGTCAGTATTTCTTTGGTTTTCCCAATTAAGTCCACTAGTGGGGGACTTGCAAGGCGAACGATATAATATCCACTCTTGGTAACACCGTTCAGGTTAACGTAGCAAATTTGATCGCGTCAGCATTCCATTGGGGAGCTTATTAAATCGCTTCTACTGCCTCCCAAAAGCGAGCGAGCATTCCCTTAAAAAAACAACCTGAACGTGTGCAATCGATTATGTCCTAAAACCGTATTGAGTTTGCCTTTTTCGAGCGGTATCTTCTGGTCGTCGGTTTCAATATGAGTCGTACTAAACCCCTTTTCGATGAGGTTATTACCCGAAATAGTTACAGACTTGTTTTTATCCGCTACATTCCAGACACGCATCACAACGCCTTTGTCAATGCCTTCTTCGGCAGGCTTTAACGCCCAGATCACAGCATCAGGATCTGAAAACGAGAAGAGTGAAAACTGTTTTCCATCATACCCAGAACCCCCTCGCACAGTCTGTGCGATTAACGGATTTTGGTGTTCTAACGAAAATCGCATGGCTTCACTCGATTTAAAACGGCCTGTATGAGGTTTCAGGGCGAAGAAATGCTCGAAATAGGAATCACCATCCTGATTAATCATACCTAGGGCATGATCGATCTGGCCAGCCGCCAGTATGTTTAGTTGGGGGGTACTGTCATCCAGCTTCGTATTGCTGCTCTTGCCTACTTTCATAAAATAAGCATCGCGGTTAGAGAGAAACATACCGTTACCAGCATCCGACATATCGGCAAAATGATTCATCGCCAGCCAGTCAAACCGACTCGCCGTATCGGCATAATTTCCACCTTTTGTTTTCGATTTAACATGCAAAATAGCCCCCGCTTCCTCGTGCCACGTATCGGGTTTTTCTAGATTCAACGAAAAAGAATACGTAACGGGTTTGGCATCCAGATTTTGGGTGATGTAGTTCTCCAGTTCAATCCGATCGCTATTGTTAAACAGCGTCAATTTTGTCGTGTGTTTGATCGGCTTGTAGGTTGATGCCACCAGCGTAGCCGATACCGACCCCTTATTTTCTATTCTGATTTTTTCGCCCTCATTACCTACCCCAGACCCTAAATCATTGATATATAATTTATCAATTGCCTTTACGCACTCTCGGTTAGTTGATTTATCGACCAAACTCGTGATCACGCCCTGGGCTGTGAACTTCAGTTTGTAAAATCTATTCTCAATTGTACTATCGGTTACGACAAGGTTAGTTGGAAAAACAGTTGGGTTAATGTTTTTCTGTATATCGAATACTTTATAGCCTACCGAAGGAATATTGGACGCTAGAATACGGAGATACGATTTCCCTTTTTTCGTAATTACTTGAAAAGGAATCTCTTTAGCCTCTGTTTTATCAATAACCCGGATGGCTGTAGGGCCGCTGTATGGATAATCGCTGTAATCGGTTCGGGTCCAGTTCAAGGGATTGAATACATAAAATGACTCCGTAGCGCTTTTGGGTTTTGCAATTAATTGACCCAGTCGTTTCACCGATCTATTGTACAATGTATCCACATAGCTTATAAAGGTAGTAGCCGTTTTCTTTTGCCAATCAGCTCGTTGTTTGCGGGTAATATGTGGCCCATCGGCGGTCCAGTCGTGTTCAAAATACATCCCGCATGCCAACCAGGCCTTCTCCTTTTGGGCAGCTAAATCGGTCGCGAAGGTTTTATCTTTCAAGGCGACCAGTGTATAGAGCGCTTCGGCCGTTCTTAACTTTTCAACAGCTCGCTTTACAGCTGCAGATACTTCAGCCAGCGAGGCAAAACTATTGCCCCATTCGGTACTGCCATAGGAGATGGTTTCAGTTGGTAACGAAGCGCCGTATTGCTTTTCAAAATCGTTAAAGAAATCGATTTCGTTGGAGACAATGACCTGATAGGCTGAATCTGTTTTTTCCCTGGCTATTTTCGGAAAATTAGGGGTAAGTGTTTTCAGATCGTCGCCCCCTTTGCCAAAAGCTGCTGCGATATTGTATGGGTAAACCGGATCATTCATCAACGCCTTGCAGTCAAGAACCGCATTGGCCTGGTGCGCGGCTTCCAGGTACGTACCCAGATTATAGCGGTACTCTTTCCGATTGGTGATCATGGATGGATTGACCGAATACCACTTCATCAATACTTTTTGGTCGTCCAGGCCTTTGTACCAGTACATTTGATGTTTATGCCGATCGAGGCCTGTTACTTTCGTGGCACAGGCGCAAACCCCTTTCCAGGAATACTTTGCCCCCGAACCGGCCCACAACGACGATAAGCCCAGGGGCAACACCTGATCTTCCATATTCAGAACCAGAGACAAGTCCAGGCCGTATTTTCGTTTCAACGAACCGGCGTAATACATATCCCGCAAGGTGGCTTCGGCGGGTGCAGCCCCCAACAACACAATCATTGAGTTTAATGGTACCGTAATCTTCCCGTCTTTAATCTGTTTGATAAGTTTATTAAACTGTTCTGGGCTACGGGTTTCCCGGTAATTATACACCCAATACGAGCCATCGCAATTCCATTTGCTTTGCAGGTTATAAGGCAGGTGAGCTGTTGAATCATTGAGTTTAATGTAATAATCCAGCATTTCGGAAAATGCCTTTTTATAGGTCTCTTCATCGCCAGTCCACATAAAATCCGTATGGTCGTCGTTGGCGAGGTATATTTTTTTTGGCTGCGCCTGAAGAGCGAATGCGAAGGTTATTAAAGAGAGGATAAGAATAACTATTTTCATATCAGGTTGAAACGTTTAGACTATGTATTCCGGTCGCACCACCAGCTCCACTCAATATCCTGGATTCTGTGTAAACGCTGCATTCAGGCTTATTTCCCGGAAAGGGATCGGAAAAAGTTTTCGTTCGGGCGCGACGCTCATATTTTTAAGTGCCACATCGAGCGTGCTGTATTTGGCTTTAAAGGCCTGCATCGTAGCTACATCTTTCCCCCAGCGAATCAGATCATGCCAGCGGTGGCCTTCAAAGCATAACTCGAGTCGACGCTCTTTCTCGACAGACAACTGTGTATCGGCTGCCGAAAGGCCGCTCAGATTAGCCAGCCCAGCCCGCTTTCGGATGACATTTATCTGCGCCAGGGCTTCCGTTGTTTTACCGGTTTGATTAAGAGCCTCAGCATATAGCAGGACAACATCGGCATAGCGCAAAACCGGCCAGTCGTTTTCGCCTTCATTGAGCTGGGTAATTTTATAGACAAACTTTTTGGACCAATAGTAAATCAGGGCATTCCCGCCAAATTTATACACCCCAAGAAACGCGTCCCTACGAAGATCACCAGCCTCGAAGGCGTCATACAAGTCCTGCGTACCAATGTTGGTACCACCCGCTGTAACGCCTACAAATTGGGTGCCCGAGTTGCCCGGTGCAAACACATAGGCATAGGAGTTACCTTCTCCAAATCCACTGCTAACGTACTGGACTCCAAAAACAATTTCATCGTTGTTGTCTTTACCCACACCAAACACGTCGGCCAGATTGGGTAGAATCCGGTAAATGCCGCTGTTCACTACCTCAGCCAGTTTGGCGGCTGCTTCTGCGTATTTTTTCTCCTGTACATATACTTTTCCAAGTAACGATTTAGCGGCCCCGGACGTAGCCCGGCCCACGTTAGTCCCTGTATATTTGGCGGGTAGTATTTTTTCAGCATCCAGCAAATCTTTTTCAATCTGGGCGTACACCTCAGCCGCCGTGTTTCGGGTATAGGTATAGGCTTCAGCCTCCGACGTAATTTCTTTCAGGATGATCGGTACGCCATCGAATAAACGAACCAGGTTAAAATACATCAGCGCCCGTAGAAATTTGGCTTCGCCGATGTACTGGTTTTTAAGGGTTGCATCCATCGTAACGGATTCAATGCGGGCCAGAATCACGTTGGCCCCCGCAATGGTCCGATAGGCATCGTTCCAGGCCGTAGAAACTCCGGCCGAGGTTGATCGCCAGGTTAATTTGTCGTATTCGCCGGAACCCGATTCACTTTCGGGAAATGACTGTGTATTGTCAGAAGGCAGTTCGGTATACTGCCAGAAGCTATTATAAATGCCTCGCAGGTTTCCATAGGTACCCGTGAGCGCCGAGCGAATATCGGCTTCGGTTTTGTAGTACTGCTGAACCGGAATCACATCCTGAGGGGTCAGATCAACGAATTTTTCGTCACAGCCGCTTACCAGCAAAAATAGTCCGGTAAACCGAGCATATAAATAGATCGTGTATTGTGTTTTCATATTGGTGAGCGTTTTAAAACGCGGGAAATAGGTTTAGAAACCAATGTTTAAACCAACCGTGACTGTCCGGTTCGCGGGATATGTACCCTGATCGACACCTGGTTGATACGCTGAATCGCCATTCAGGCTGGCTTCAGGGTTATACCAGGGGTACTTTGTAAACGTAAACAGATTCTGACCCGTGGAAAACACCCGTGCCGATTGGAGTTTTATCCGTTTCAGGACGGCCGTCGGGATGGTATAGCCTAGCGTTACATTCCTAATCCGTAAGAAAGAGCCACTGAATACAACCCTGTCGGTCAAATTATTACCCATCGTTACCCCACCCGCACCCGCCATATGAAATTGAGCATCCTGATTGGGATTTGCCGGGTCAAACATGTTCTGATAAAAGAGTTTCAGACTACCATAGTCCACATTACCCGCCGGATGTCGAATATTTCCGTTGATCAGGTTGGCCCCCTGCACGCCCTGGATCAGCACACTCAGGTCAAAACCCTGATACCGGAACGTATTGGTAAGACCATAGATAAAATTGGGAAGTCCTTTTCCAATGACGGTTTTATCCGTTTCATCCACTTTGCCGTCGCCATTCTGGTCTTTAATGATCCAGTCACCCACCTTGTTTCCCGATACCCATTGTGGATATTTCGTCAGATCATCGACGGTTTTGAAAATGCCCTGTACCTTATAACCATACATGTAGCCCAGCGGATCGCCCACTTTAATCTGGAAGACATTATTCCAGCCACCCACGGCCGCCTGTGGAGGCAGTGATTGAGGGCCTCCCAGATCGAGCACGTTGGTGCGGTTGGCCGACAGGTTGGCGTCTATCGTCCAGGCAACCGGCCCTAGTTTCAGGTTCGCTTTCCCGGAGATCTCGATACCCCGATTCTGAAGTTTACCCAGATTGGTTCGGAAGGTGTTGGCGTAGCCGACGATACCGGGCAAATCTTTTTGGAAAAGCATTCCCTTCGTAATTCGGTTGTACACATCAATCGCCAGCGAAAATTTGTCGTTCAGAAAGCCGACTTCAAGACCCAGATCGGTTTGCTGGTTACGCTCCCAGGTGAGGTCGTAATTGGCGAATCCCGACTGTGCCGCCCCAAATGTTCGTTGGCCGCCAAAACTATAGTTCCGGCCAACAATTGAATTGACCCAGTTAAAGCTACCAATGTTGGCATTACCTGTCTCGCCAAAACTAGCCCTGATTTTCAACTCATTAACCGTAGACTTGATGGCCTGTATGAATGGTTCTTCCGATAATCGCCAGGCGGCCGAGAAGGAAGGGAACGTAGCGAAGCGGTTGTTCGGACCGAACCTTGACGAAGCATCCCGGCGTAAAGCCGCAGACAGAATGTACTTGCTTTTATAATCGTAGGTCAACCGGCCACCATAGGACAAAAACGCATTCTGATCGTACTGCAACTCACCGATTCGGTCGGGAGAGGCCAGTGGATTGGGGAGTAAATCGGTCGTGAACGTACCGGTACGGCCGCTCGTTGCCGTAAACTTCGACGCAAATTTCTGAAGCGAATACAAGGCCAGCACCGAGAAATGATGATCTCTCCCCAGAGTTTTGCTGTAGGTCGCCGTATTTTCCCATAACCAGTCGAGGCCAAGCTGCTGAGTTTCGCGGGCAAAAATCTGTCCCAGGACGGGGTTCGTCGCGTTGGCACGCGGGGCCAGTTGGTTAGCCAGCGTGGACGGTACATAGGCGTACTGGTCTTCCAGGTTTAGCGTCGAGCCCAACGACGATTTGATGCGCACATCTTTAATCGGCTCGTATTCCAGAAAGCCACTCCCAAAGAGCCTATAATTGCGAACCCGGTTTTTATTGAGTTCGACAATAGCCAGCGGACTAAACAAGTTATCGGCCACAAACGAAGAGCCATCATTGTTCATTACGGCATCGAAATTCTGCCCAAAGTCCCCATTGGCGGTATAAAGCGGAACAATAGGCGGCATTAGCGTGGCTGATGTGACGGTATTAGGCAACGACCGACCACCCGAAAGCTCACTGCTGGAAGCATTGTTGTAGGGGCCACCCGCTGGTTGCCGGTACTGCTGTGAATAAGACGGAGCCAGCGAAACACCGATACGTAGTTTTGGACTCAAATCTGCATCCAGATTGAAGCGCAGATTATAGCGGTCATATGAAGTGCCCTTCATTGTTCCCTGCTGGGAAAAATAAGCCCCGGAAACAGCATAGCGAACCTTGTCGGAGCCACCCGACGCCGATAGCTGGTATTCAGAAATTGGGGCTTGCCGAAATATCGCATCCTGCCAATCGGTATCCGGCAGACTTTTGGGGTTGGTATCGAAAACGGATGGATAGGCCTGATTGGTAACGCGGGCAACGTATTTGATATACTCAATGTAGTCATCCCGCTGGAGGACATCTACTTTTTTGGCAATCTGCTGCATCCCCGTGTAGGCAGAAAATGAAAAGGCCGTTTTGCCTGCCTTCCCTCGTTTGGTTGTTACAATGACGACGCCATTACCGGCGCGGGAACCGTAAATCGCGGCTGAAGCAGCATCCTTTAAAATCTCGATGGATTCAATATCGGATGGATTGATAAGATTGAACTGACTCGGCTCCTGCAAGGGATAGCCGTCCACGACGTAGAGTGGATTGCTGTTGGTGCCGAGCGACCCGATCCCCCGAATTCGAATGGTAGGAGCCTCGCCCGGAAAACCGCCCCTACCCGATTGCACCTGCACCCCCGAAGACAAACCCGCCAAGGCTTCACCGGGTGTACCCACTGGCTGATTGGCAATTGATTTACCCTCCACTTTGGTAATGGCCGTCGAAATCGTTTTACGCGACTGAGAGCCATAGCCAATGACCAGCACTTCGCTCAACGATTTGGTGTCGGGTTTCAGGCTGATGTTGAGGGTGGTACGACTTCCAACTGTTACTTCCAGTGGCAGATATCCCACAAAACTAAACACCAACACAGCCCCTGCGTCCGGAACGGCCATCGAATAATTACCGTCACCGTCAGTGGTAGTGCCCTTCTGCGAGTTTTTCAGGACCACACTTACGCCCGGTAGTATTTCCCCTTTATCGCTGTCCATAACCCGCCCGCGAACAGTAATGTCCTGTTGCGTATTATTTATGACTACGTCTGGTTTGGTTCTGGTATCCTCTACTGTTTTTTGGACAAATTGCGAGGTAATTGAACCAGAGGCTTCTGGAAATCGAGCCTCGGAGACCCCTCCTTTCTGACTTTTGCTTAAGATTAAATAGGTTCCATCTTTTAACTTTTTGTACGTCAAGCCGCTCGACCGAAGTAGGTTCGACAGGCTTTTTTCAAGCGATTGCTGAAATTTCACCTCATCGGCGGATACCGAAAGTAAATCAATTGACTGATCACCATAGATGATATCAACCTTATAATGCTCTTTCAGGGCTTTTAAGGCATCTTTAAGCCGAACCATCTGCGAACCGATTGCTACCGCTTGTTTATCGGTAATCGACCGCTGATTAGTAAAGGCAAACGCAGGTTGAGCGAAGCCAGCACAGGCACCTGACGAGCTTAGTAAAAGCACAGCAAACACTCGCCAACTTGAGTAAAGTTGTTTTTTCATAAAAAAAGAAGGTTGAAATGAATGACTATGGTTTACGTTGAGAAATCACCATGCGGTTATCCTGACGGGTACTTTGCAGACCTAAAACGTCGTCGACTACTTCTGCTAACTGGTCGGCGTTATCAGCTGTAAATGAGCCTGACAATGTTAGCGACAACAAGGATTTATCAGCCACCTGTGCCGTTATGCCATAATTCTCCGCCAGTAGGTAAATAATTTCCTGTAGGGTGGTTCCATCGAAAGTATAGCGATGCCCACGCCATGCTGTATGCATTTCGGGTTGAGCGGTTGTTGTAAGCTGGGCATGATTCTGACTATCAAGGGTTATTAAATCACCCGGCTTCATCATCATTTTCTGGATAACAGGTCCAACCTGAATAGTCAACTGAACTTTGCCTTTACTTAAAACGATTTTTGCTTTTCGCTCACGGGCAAATACCGAAAATTCGGTCCCCAGCACAACCACGTTAAATTTTCGGTTGGTTTGAACAACAAACGGTTGATGCGTAGCAGTATGCTTTACGGAAAAGGAAGCTTCACCCAGTAAAAAAACCTGCCTGTTGATTTTCGTAAAACCCCAGCGCGGCAACCGAAGCGATGAATTTGCATTCAGGGTAACTTGACTACCATCAGGCAACGTAACCGATTTTGTTTCCCCAAATGCAGTGCTATACGTTTGATAATACCAAGCCTCTTTTTTTAGGTAGCCAATGGTTAGTATGAATAGCAAAAAAGAAGCGGCAATCGACCAATGAAACCAGTTGGTGGTGTATGATACCCGATCGATTTTTTTCGTACTGATCGTTACAGGTTGGGCAACGTCTTTAGCGTCAATCTGTTCAACAAAACGGTGATAGTTCGTAATAGCCCCCTCCACATTGGCACTGTATTCAGGATGAGTTACTTCATATTCTTCCAGCCAGGCATAAAACTGCTCTTCGTTTTCTTCAACAAGCACCCATTCATCAATTAGTTGTTTTTGTAAGGCAGAAGCCTTACCTGACAAATAATCGACGACGAGTTCTTTAGTTATGGTTGACTTCATGGCGTTACTAGAATTGATACCCTTCTCTACAGGGATTGACGACTGAGTTGGTAAATACGTGTGGATAGTTAGTTAGTCAGCATAAATACAAACACCAGCAGCCATTTTTCTTTCAGCAAGGACCGGATGAATTTATTGGCACGGTAGAGTTGTACTTCAACGGTTTTGACGGACAGGGTCAATTCATCCGCAATTTCCTGATACCGTTTCCCCTCAAAGCGATTCATCAAATAAATCCGGCGTCGATCAACGGGTAACGAATTTATAGCTTGTTGCACAACCTGATAGAGTTCATCAAATTGACTCATAGCGTCAGGTTGCTGGCTTTCGGCCGTGGCAACATCGTGCCATACACCCAGTGGCTCCTGCCGGCTTAACTCCCATTTTAGGAAGTTATAAGCCCGATTTCGAACAGCGCGGAAGAGATAAAAGCGGTACGAAGTGGCGATATTGGTAAAAACCCGATCCTTATAAACCGTATAAAAAACATCCGAAACCAGGTCTTCCGCAATGGCTTGTCCGCCCACAAATTTTATTGCGTGACTGCATAGCGGCTGAAAATACCGTCGGTATAACAGCTCAACCCCTTTCTGATAATCCAGCTCCAGTGCTTTTTTAATAAATAGTTCATCATTCAGTAGAGGGACTGGTGGCTCACCTTTCCCTTCATCGACGGCTCGTTCGATAATGAGTCGTTGAGATGTATCACCGTCAGATTGACTGTTCAACTGAATCATGTTCTTAGGAAGTAGACCGCTGTTCGTATACCTAGCAAGACAAGCTGGCTGGAGATTTCACTTACGGGGTTTCAATTTATTTTGATAAATAAGACCGCTAAAGCAAATAACTACGGGCATCACGCATCAAGAAGCCTGCTGATCAACTCTTCAGTTAAAGTTGTTGTGATCAGCAGGCTGAGGATAAAGTAAAAAGTAGTCAACAGGAAAGTTACCTCGGGCAGGAATGAATTTTGCCCCAAGCCCGGACCTGACAAGGAAACAAGTTCAGGGAATAAGTACACGTTTGGATTGGGAAACTATATCTGTCTTTACTGTCACTATGTAAGTCCCCGTTGCCAAATGCTTAAGGGGACGCACCAAAATATGACCTGAATCGGGCGTTTCAATCTTTACTGAAACTAACCTGCCATCAGCAGTTACCAGCTGAATGGTTGGTACTGTTTGATAACTCATTGCAATCACAATTAGCTGACTTTCAACTGGATTTGGGCTAATGGTGAAATAGCCTTCCGATTCTGTTAGCTCCGTGCTGCCCTCTGCCGACAATCGGGCACCTGGAGTCGTAACATCTGTATAGACATACCCAGACGGCCCACTGGCGTTTTTTGAAGCCAGCCGATACCGGTATGATGTTCCCTTAAGAATCTGGTTGTCTGTAGCCGTGGTAGCATTTACCCCCGGACTTACCACTGTCGTGTAACTGCCGTTAGGCAATACTCTTTTTTCGAGTACAAACCCCGTTTCATTTGTGGCATTGTCGATCCAGGTGAACGTGACCTGGGTTGGCTGAAGGTTGGATTGTGTGAAATTCGACGGTATGGCGGGTACATTCGCTTCAAAGGCGCCTATATCGACTACGCCCCCTTTCGGCCTGGTCACCCCCGCAATGTCATCCACAGCATATTGCCCTGACGTACTATTACCTACGTTCAGGGCCGGGCTGGCGGGATTCAATCGAAAATCGGCGGTTGCGGTTAGGGTGGGGTTCACAAATTGGGGATTGGCCCCATAGATGTCATGGGGCCCACGGCCCGGAATCGTCGTCGAGTTATTGGGAGTGTTATAATAAAGATTGTAATCATAATTTACTGCCGAATTATTATTGGTCGTATTAGCGCGCTCATTCAGAATGGTATAAATGATGTTATTGAAGATATTGATATCTGTGGAATAGCTGGCATAGAGTTCGCCAACCGGTTCTGCACTCTGCGAGTTCTGGTAAGCTGTGTTATTGAACAGATCAACGTGCTGGCTTTTAAAGCTATGAATGCCTGAGCCCCCATTATTCCAGACTACGTTGTTACTCACCAATGTACGGCCTGTATACGCATAATCTTTGTTCGAGTCGATGATGATACCATTGCCATCCGTAATGGCACAGGGGGCGGCAATCCAGTTCACATACAGGTGGTTACCATACGACTTGTTCTTGCGAATAAAATTTCGATACCCTGTATTCGAGTCGATATTCCGGCTGGTCAGTATCGAAATGCCGCTGCTTCCGTAAATCGTATCCCACGAGTTGTCATAGACTGTATTCTCATCAATGGTAATGTAGTCGCACTCAATCGCGGAGATACCCCCTCCCCCACAATCGAAGACTTCATTGCCAACAAATTTAATGTGATGCGGAAAAGCCGCGCTTTCTCTCCGGCGTCCAGACGCAGACAGGCCGTTACCATTGAACTTGCCTTCGGGAGTACCCGTGAGGTTATTGCAACCGCCTGGCTGATTCTGCGCTTGGGCGATCGTAATATTATCGTTATTCCCCTGTATTCGTAAATCGTTGATTTCTATATAAGAAGCACCATCTACCAGGCTAAAAGCATTCCATCCGTCGAATGTAATCAGCGGGTCGTTTCCCGGCGCGTGGGTATAGATAATGGGATACCCATTTCGTCCAGTTCGCCGAATCACCACCGTATTGTTGAAATAAGTCGTCGAATTGATAGGATTCAGCAGGTAGACTTTATCACCGGGCAGGGTCAGATCGGCGGCTTGCTGAATTGTCAGAAAGGGCGACGATTGTGTACCCGTTCCACTGGCAGCGGCTCCTGGCTGCACGTAGTATATCTTGTTACTTGTGATCGTAGTGGGGTGAAACGTTACCGTAGCGGTATTACTGGAGGGTACAGTTGCCCCACCCGCAATCACCTTCGCACTAATTTGGTATGTACCCGGGGTGCTAGTAGCCGTCCAGGTGAAGCTATAGGGGACATTTTCGCCTTTAAAGTTATTATTCACTGTATCGACCGTACCCTCGCCCAGTTTGTTAGTCCCCGAGTAGAATTCAACCTTAGAAATTGTATTTTTCCCCTCCGCATCGAAAGCAGTAGCCCGCAGGGTAATGGTCGTATTCACCATAAAAGCGGCCTTGTTTCCCGGTGTATTCAGCCGGACAGTCGGATTGGTAGCGAAGCCGAGCTGAGATACAAGTAAAACCACCACAAGGGCCAATGAAGCAATTCGTCTGTAGACTTTTCGGAAAGGCAAACCAGATTCGACTAGCACACTGACTTCCAGAACGTTGGTAACGTGATCTGCCCGTTGTAACCAACGAACTTGCGTGATTGCAGGGAAAAGTTTCATACGAATTGTGAAAAGGTTTAGTATTTTTTAAGAATAAACGTGAAATTCAGAGTGAACCCTAGTCGACTCAATAAGTGAATGACCAATGTTCTATCTTTACAGGCCAAACAGACTAGGATATTGTTTTTCCCGTTTTATTTATGATTATTTTCCCATAAAAATGATTTTTTATAAATTATAAGTTATCAAATTAAAGATTTTCGGATAGTAATTTAAAAGGTGTTGATGTGTTCTATAGTGTAATGCCAGATGAATAACTTGGTCGTGAATTGATGAAACATATCCGTTTTAGAATAGGATAAGGCCTTCCACACATAACGGCTTAGTCATTGACGCAAGGTATTGTTCCAGTGTTCCATATGGTTTGTTTGCCCCGACGTTGATCAGTTGTTTTTCGGCCCAGACCTGGTTTGAAGCACAATTGAGGAGCTTCGTACCCCAGCATAACCGTGGTTCCCTTGCCAAGCCTGTGTTCGGGAACCGAGGGTTGGCCAGTGGTAAAACGATGTACTATCAGGCATGGGTAGGTTGCAGACTGGCAATCATACCAACACTGATATGGGATCGAGCTGGTAGGTTCGGTTCGCGCCTGATCCCTAATACTCCCGGATCGTGACGCTGGTTAGTTGCTTAATTGGCGTTTTTGTACTGATGTGCAGCTGGGCCGTAAACGCAACACAATACCCAGCGGGCACATCCAGTACCAACCGCCCACCCTGCTTAACACAGGCGATCAACATCGTCAGCAATTCAGTACTGAGGCTGATTTGCGTGGGCACGTACACGACCGTATAGCGAGCACCCAGTATTTTCGACAGGTCACTGGTTGTCACGTACTCAAATGGCAAGTTGGCGTTGGTGAGCGACCGATGATGTGCATGGAAAGGTTTTTAAACTCCTCATGGCTCGATTCGTTCATGGCAGCCCAGACGGCTTCATTGTGCCAGTCGTAGAGTACGCCCACACCCGTTTCTTTATGATCAGTCCAAAGCTCATCGCGGTAGCGATTGGCCGCCTGTCTGATTTGCTCTATCCGAATCGCTCTTGGCGTTACCTGATTATGGTGGTCCAGTAGGGCATATTCCTGCTTCCCAGCCTGCGCTCTAGGCATTCCGGGCCCAAGTACCCCAACCCCGAAATCCAGCCGCAAGCTTACTGAACAAAAACTGGGTGATCGTTCTTTCATCTACTATGAAGTCGACACCTCCGTGTCTTCGACTGAATTGCGGTGGTCCTTCGACAGGCAACATTAAAGATGGTCTCATAACCGATGCCATCAAATCAGCCGAAGCAGCAAAAAAGGAGGATCAGCCCCCATTACCGACGTATTGAACTATACCGAAATCGCCAAAGATTCTAGTCTGCATCTAGTTTGTACACCCGGCTTATTGAATAATAGCTAAAGTCGTTGTTTTTGGTATGAACCATCAGACGGTTCCAGCTAAATTGCTTGGCCTCGGTTTGCAGGTAATCGATCAGTTTTCGGGATCGACTTGGGTGTCGTTTTTAATGCGAAAGACTACGGAGTTCATACTCAGTTTCTCGGCCAGTTCAACCATCGCAATTTCCACGGCCATTATGCCCGTGGCTTCACCCTTTGCGCGGCTGGAATTCCCCTCGGCAAGGTCGAGCAACGCCAGCCGCAGCTGTATGAACCGATTGGCCCCAGCCTACAGCAGCCTGATCGAGGCCG
Source organism: Spirosoma endbachense (assembly GCF_010233585.1). Taxonomy (NCBI): domain Bacteria; kingdom Pseudomonadati; phylum Bacteroidota; class Cytophagia; order Cytophagales; family Cytophagaceae; genus Spirosoma; species Spirosoma endbachense. The sequence goes on along the minus strand of NZ_CP045997.1, from coordinate 9,285,919 downwards.
TCGACGATTCAGTTAGTCCGCCAGGCAGATTCTCCTCCTATTCAACTGACCGTTTTCGTCCAAAAAAAGGGTATTTATCATCATTAACTGAACTTGTCGTAATTAGCGATCAAGTCCGTTCAGAAAAACGTCCGATTCGGAATAAGTCAGAAAAAATCCTGTAGCCTTATAAGCTAGCTAAATTGATGATTGACATTAAATCTGGAAAGTTCCTATTAACGGCATAAGCATGACCTCAGGCAATAGGTAAGGAAACTACTTGTTATGATGACTTGTTTCACTTACGTTTGTGACTTAATTCATCTTTCGCATGGCAACTCCAGTTCACCAAGCTGCAAGCTCTAGTCGTTCTTCGCCCTTTGGGGTGATTAATTCTTCCCGCCAGGGAGTCCTGCGTTCTCAAGTTGATGAGGTGGCTGCCCTAGTCGGATTAACCGATCGGGAAATGGCGTATGCCCTTAATATGACACCCCGTAATTTACACCGGCTTAAGGATGAGCAACGCTTTAGCGTAGATGCCTCCGAGCGCCTGCTTTTACTGAAGAATCTATTAATACATGCCCTGCATACATTTGAGGGACGCAAAGTAACTGTTTTGCAATGGCTACGAACACCCATTCGGGAATTGGCCAGCCAAGCCCCTCTTCAATTACTCGACACGGTGACTGGCTTTGGTTTAGCCGATGATGTGTTGGGTCGCTTAGATTATGGTTTGCCAGCCTGATTAAGCCCTTATGAGCCTTCTTTATCGCATCATCCGGGACAAATATCGGCAGGAACCCCTATCGGCGGTGGGGAGTCGGTTATTCGGTGGCCGCTGGAATCCCAAAGGTGTCGGTGTGTTGTACGCTACATCAACACCTGAGTTGGGCTTAGTCGAAACGTTAGCCCACGCGCCAGCAGTTCGCTATGAGGACTTACCTACTTATTGGGTGTTTTCTTTAGAAGTGCCCGATGACATCCGTTATTATAAGCGGGATGAATTACCTGATTATTGGCAAGACGAAACCTACGAGCGAACCCAAACTTGGTTGAAAGACTGGTTAGCAGTACCCGACCAGTTAGGGGTTGCTGTACCCTCTGTGTTAGTACCCCTATCTTATAATGTGCTTTTGCACCCGGCACACCGTTTATTTGAAAAGATTCAAATTGTGGGCCAAGAAATTCAGCCTGTTGACCGACGGCTTTGGCGCTTGCCAACTTAGCGTTGCTTGCTCGTTCTCTTGTTTCCCTCCTACCCAATCACCGTTCAGTTAAACGTCCCATTGATTTCAAGCAAAAAAGGACCTTAACCGGCCCTTTTTCTTTTCCTTGAACTGGTGAATCAACAGTAAATCCTGTTATTTTTACCCCTTTCCAATCCTTTTAGATACTGGCTTAATTGGTCTTTCCGCTCCTGGAATTCACTATATTCGAGGGCAAAGAGCCGACAATTGGACGCGTATTTCTGTCGAAGTATGCCCAGTTACGCACTTATTTGAAACAGGTTTTTAACGACTAGTGGCTTCTGATCAGTAAGGACATTAACCCGAATTTGTTCATCTTCCTGGGTAATAAAGAACTCGTCGCCAATGCTATCAATCAGGTAAACCACGTACGTAATCTGCATTTCATAAGCACATTGATGACATACTTCGAATCTTCAGCGGTAAGTTGCCGGTGCCCAAGCTTTTTTTAAGTAGATCGTTGCGGGTTGGCTTAAAATTAAATCATCCGTAACTTGACTGACCGGATGGTTGCCTTTGTGTAGGACGGTTCTATAGTTTTTAGCAGCGTGAATGATTTGTTCTTCAGCGGTTCCAAATGGCATAACCTAATGCTGTTCAATACATTCCTGTATAAGTCTCACTAGTTGGCTATGCATAAAACTCACAATGGGAGTTGGTGATTTCTGTCGCCAACTGGCATCTAACGAATTTAGATAAGGGATTCGGCTATCAACATGAACTAAACTTAGTGGTAGTTGATGAAACTGCTGAATGTAATTCATAAGTAACCGAGCCACCATACCGTTGCCCGCCCCAAAGGGATGAAGCGTTAAGAGTTGAAAGTGAGCTGTAAATGATAGATCGTATATCTGTCGGGGTGTTCTCAACTGTGTAATGGTTGTATTAACTTCCTTCAATAGATTATCCAATGCCCTAGGCAGTTTATGAAAATCAACTAGTATCCGCCTTCCCACCGTTTTATCATCAATCCGAAGTTCTCCTTGGCTGGTGTCATACTGACTCAATAAAGAGTAAATAGGACCGCCCGTATGGCACATCAGCGTGGAGGCTACACCCTGAATAATGGTGCGGTTTAAAGGAATGTGCTCATTCGCTATAGTTAATACTTGCTGAAGGGCATTATGATGATCGACAATCCCCAACTGATCAGCTAGTGACTTGTCGGTAAGTCTGATTCCTTTTTGAAGTAAATTCTGAATTTCGAGTAGTGTTAATGTTCCCCCTTCAATACCAATTGAATGATAAGTCTGTAGAATCCCTGATACGTCGTTGGCTTTAGTAGCTGTTACTTTACTAAACTGCTCAACCAATTGAGGCAGGGTAAGGCTAGTATTCATACGGATTCATTAATAAATATGAATGCGGAAAGATACTTGATCAACAAAGGTTTGAAGCATTCATTTGCAAGGAAGGGGCTTTTCTACCTGATTTACTGTAATATTACTTTGGAAAGTAATTCTTAGAAATGACAAAATTTGACGAGCTAAAGAAACGATTCCCGAATCTGATTCCCGTTCAGGAACTGCGGTCAAACGTGTCTATCGTCGAACTGGCCATTCACTATGGCTACTTACCGAAGCTGCATAAAGGCAAGACACGTCCTGTTCTGGAACATGTTGTCTACAACGATGTAATCCTCATCAAGAATGCACAGGATGCCAGTCAACAGGTCTATCAGCGTCTTGGCAACTTCGCCGATTCTGGGACGATTATTAATTTCATTCGCAATAGATTATCAACTGTCTTTTCTAGCTTTAACAAATCCGGTGAGGATGAATTTAGAAATATTGTAAGTGTTCTTTACGATTATTTACGCGTTGACCCAAGTCAAGTTAATCTAAACAGACAAGCGACCGACCAGCTAGTTGAGAGGAAGCCTAAGTCAGTCTTTTCCTTAGACTTATTTGAACTTAGGCCACTGGAAAAAGACAACTATTTAAAAACTCGTCATATCAGTTTAAAAACTATTAATAGCCCTGAGTTTATTGATAAAATCGCTACCCAAATCACGTATTTTGATCCACAAAAACATCAAATAGTAGACTTTACGACCATAAAAGACAATCCTCAGCACAAGTACATTCTGTTTTCAAATGTTGCCTTTCCGTATTACGATGGCGTATCAACGGAAGTGACTGGTTTAGAGATTCGTAATGATAATGTGAAACTGCACGCACCGGGTAGCGATAAGACATCTAGCGTCTTTGTATCGAATCTGCCCCCGAAAGCGGAGCAATTTTTTATTCTGGAAAGCGCCATTGATGCTCTTTCACATAAGCAGTTACGGAATCTACGCGGAGATACTAAATTTAACTCGGTGTATTTTTCAACAGGTGGCCATCTTACATCCGAGCAGGTCAACACCATAACCAAGTATATCGACACAAGCGCTAAAGTATACACCTGGAAAATTAACCTAGCGTTTGATAATGATGTAAAAGGCTTTGCGTATGATCTGCAATTCATTCAACAATTATTGGCCACTAAATTCCCGATTCGTTCTGTATCTGTGGGAAAATATAAGATTGGCTTGGCATTACCTACTCATGAAACCTATAGAGCCTTCCGAGAAGATTTACTTAATCGTATTAAAGCCTATAATGAAATGATTTTGGGCCAATCGTCCATATCACTTAACGCCAATGCAACCGAGTTAACTGATTTGTTAATTTCTATTGACCAAACCACAGATCAACTAGTGCTCAGTCTTCCCGAAGCTAATTTACCTCTCTCCTATTTCACCAAAAGCTTATTAGAGCTAAGTGGGCTTAACAAACGAATTTGTATTAACAAATCGACTTCAAAAGACTTCAACCAGGATCTACAACAGGAAATTCTAACAACTTCTGGTCTAGGGAATTGATCATTTTGAGTTTGCGTGAAGGCTTCACAACATCTTACTCCCCTATTCGTTTTTGAATTGATCCTTATGCAAAATAGCCCAAAGTGACAAGCTGTCACTTTGGGCTATTTTGCTTTTTCTTTCAATGTGTGTCAACTATAAAATTAGTTATATTATCTGATTTTACAAGCAAAGTGACAGCTTGTCACTTTGCTTGTAAAATGGCAAGTAATTCATTGGTTTTCTGTAGGATACGTTCGCAAGATTTACGAGAAAGTGTTCCAGCAGCTAATTCTCGAATCGCAGTTTCAAGTTTTTTTATGCGGTCCTCCCCTACTGTTTTTTGACTTGTTTTAACTGATAAGTTCGCATCGTCTACTATTGCATTGGATTCAACTGAATTAGATTTGGCTATCGCTTCAATAGCTGATCGAGCGATCTTTTTCTTTCCCGATAGAATCTCCTGTTTTTGCTCAGGGTTTAGCTTGTTTAAACCTGCGGCAAAATCCCCATCCCGCTTAATGGTACGACTACTAACACCATACTCTTCCCCAAGCGCAATAGAAACATCAACTATAGGAGTAGTTGATACTTTATTTCCACCCCGAACAGTCTTTTGTTGTAGATACCGTAAACCCCTTAGGTAAGCGATTTGCTCAGTTGAAAGATTGCGTCTTCCTAACTGAAAATCGATCATGTAATCCTTGGCCTCGTCTAAGCTGGTAAATCGAAGCAGGTTAATCCGGTAATCCAATTTATGCTCCTGACTGATTCGGTACCGATTGTGCCCGTCAATAAGGATGTAAACCGGCCGATTTTCCTCATCAAAGTTTACTACTGTGGATGTCGTTTCCCAAACGGTCAACGGATCTTTTACCCCGTGTTTGAGTATATTTTGCTGAAGTTGACTATATTCCTCCTCAGCGAGGGGCGGAATTAAATCGCGAAGCTGGTCAAGGACCTGAATCTGGCTCTTTATATTTTCCTCGGTCGATAAAAGGGATGTCGGTAGGGTAGAGGTCTTCTCGCGCATCGAACTCATGAAGTCCTTTTTCATATCAGATTGTCATTATTTCAGTGGCAAGATGGTGGTACTGTTGCCAGGAGACCGACTTGTTTGAGTACGTATATAAATCTTCCTTGGCAACCTGGGATTGCTTAATGACCGTGGATACCTCAATGATCGCTTCGTAAATGGGAAAATTTCGGTAGGTATCCCGAATATGAGTCATCATGCTTTTATGAATACTCTGATTCTTATGCACCATCGTAAACACAATTCCTTTCACTGACAAAGTAGGATTAATGTATTTGCGAACCTCAGCTATTCGATTAAACAGGCTTTCTACGCCGTGGTAGGCACTGGCCTCGGGTTGAATCGGCACTACGCAATAATTCGATGCTACGAGCGAGCAGGTTGTACAAATTCCCAAGCTAGGCGGGCAATCAATGAGAATATAATCAAACTTGTCCCGTTCATCTTCCAGTTTTAAAGCTAATCGCCGGTCTGCTCCAATAGAATTAGCTAATTCGGATTCCCGATACGCCATTCGTATGTCGGAAGGGGAAAGAAATAAACTAGGGGAAATTTCAACCATAGGTAGGTCTGTCCCTGTTAGTAAGGCATCAATTACTTGTTCATCCGGGCTATGGATACCAAAGCACTGGGATAAATTCCCCTGTGAATCCATATCAACGAGTAACACCCGATTTCCAAGTAAACTTAAGGCTTTACCCACGTTGATAGTCGTTGTCGTTTTACCCACTCCGCCTTTGTGATTCACAATCGAAATCACTTTGGCTTTATCAAAAAGGGCTTCTGAATAGCCATACTTTCGTACCGCTTCGTCTAAAGCAGGCAAGTGTTTCGCCGGGATGTCTTTTTGATCGGATAGGGCTTTGTGTAGCGTCTTGGATGGAATACCCGCTTCCTTTTCAATCTGAGACAGATTTAAGGCGGGTTTAGAACGCAGGAACCGAACTAGTTTTTCCTGGTTAATCATGGGCTTAAGGATAAAATTTTATCTTTTGTAAAAGTATAAAGAACTTTTTTTATCCAAAGCAAAATGTGAAACTTTTCTTTCTATGTACGTCCAATTATTTAAATGATTGCAAAATAGACTATTATCTAAAATAATCTCAGAATTTACATCGGATTTGCAAAGACTGATAACCCTTAGTGCCAACATCAAAACAGCCGGAATAGGAGGGAGGCCATTTTGGGGGCGTATAGAAACTATTATTCTAAATCCTTAAATACTAATGGCTGAAGGCGTTCGATGGCTTGAAAAAATGGGCCGTACATGACTGGATTTTGAGCATTCTCGAAAAGGGATAGCGTATTGTTATAAAATCTTCCAAACATGCCTGATTGCATATGTTGGCGAACCGATTCGTGCCACTCGGGATGGTCAATCAGTAGTTGGCAAGCTACTTGGTGTTTCATTTCGGTTAGAGCCTGCAATTTGGCATCTTCTATTGCCTGCTGCTGCTGGCGAGCTTGCATCTGTTGTTTAGCCTGCTGCCTTGCCTGATCTATTTGTGTATCATTAATATTGTCAGAGGCTGGTAATGGCGTATTGATCATTTTCTGTATATAACCCGCTACATTTTTAATTACTGTCCCTTGTCTTATTTGTTTCAAAGTGTAGCTTATAGCGGTACGTACTTGATCTTCCGAGGTTTTTTGAAGCCAGTTCACTACAACTTCACGTTTAACAAACTGGGCAACAGAAGCATACAATTGATCAGCAATATGCTCAATTCCAGAATCATTAGCTCCAATTATAACTTCTTGCTCTTCTTTAGTAATCTTATTGGCCTCTCTACTCTTACTGACTGAGATAGTGGGTTTGGCTGCTGGAAGTAAGGGTGAGGCTTGGATAGACATATGAAAGATAACGGCAGCAACTTTACGGTTACTACGCTCTTCTTTCATTTCATGAACACGAATATTCGTAAATGTATTTAGATCATTACAAGCTCTAAGTAATACTTTTTGCTTGAAATTTCCGTAAAGCGGATATTCTTTTTCACCAATTTCAAGGACATCTCGAAGCCGCTCCACAGTATAGCGAATAGAGGTCTTTTTTAAGTTCATCTGATGGCGTAGCATCATGTACAAGCGAATAGAAAACTGACTATGCACTCCTGAAAGATTACGTACGTCAAATTCAAGGTATTCCGAGCGAAGTTGAAGCAAATACGGTTTTAATTCAGGATGAAAAGTAACACGAATTGATTCAGACTTAGTATTGCCGATTTGTGAACTAGCACTAGTTAGAAAGGGAATAACTGTACGATACCGGTTACCATCTTCCTTTGTATGATAAAGTACCATTGTTTTGTTTACAAGCCGTTCCGCTGCATCTTTTATGCTTTCGTAACTGCGCCCGTCTCGACTTAAACTGAATAATCGGATAATATCTGCAACGCGTAGTTCATATTCACAGAAGGTTAAATCATCTGGACTAATCATAGTAAGCATTGTGAAAAACACGCGGAATTCCACTACGTCCATACGGTACGTAGCCTCTACGATACCGTTCTTACCCGCTTTCATTCGGGCGATTGTTCGTTCACCTATATCCGAGCGTCTTCGTAATGTAGTCTCCTTCGCCATACCACTAAATTTACTTAAAATTTATATCAACTTACGCTAATATGATTGGACTACAAAAATTTTGAGTTGACTTTTGAAAGCTGATTTAACCTAATTTTTTTAGACATACGTGTTTTAGGTTATGATTACGTGTTACTGGTTATAGTTGAGATGTGAGCACAGTAAGACTAAGTGAATTATTACACCTAGTTTATGTAGGTGCAGGAAAAACTAATGGCAGAAACTAGCTTTTTTGATTCATGGGGTATTCAAACTCATGAATATTAACCCAATTGGCGCTTTAGTGAAGGCGAGATATAGGTTATAAATCTATGTGAATTAGGTTATATTTAAACGAGAATCAGGTTATAGTACTACGAGATATAAGTTATATTTAGACGTGATATAGGTTATCTTTATGTCAATAACTATTTGAATTTCAATGATTTAGTTGCGTCTTAAAAGAAACATTTAGAAAGTAATAAAAAGTAACACACTAAAGAACTTATGTAGATGTTATCCGAAAAGAATTCTGTTATTATTAATGAAAAGTAACGATTTTACTGTGAGAGTTCAGATTATAGACACGTGAATAAGTCCGCAATATTTTGTCTAATCAAATTGCTGATAGACAGTCGGTTATGGGTGTGTTATCATTACATACTTACTCGTGCGGCAATAATATAACTGCGTAGTGGCTACGTGTTATAGGTTATAGTTGATGTTGGTTAAGATAGTTATCTATATGAAATGGGATGCATTAGGTGTATATCGTCAACCGAAAGTGGACAGATGCGGGCGGTCCGCCGCGGCGGTGAAAACAGAAGAGATACTTTTAAGTACTTTGTGTATATCGTCTACCGAAAGTGGACAGATGTGGGTGAAAAGAGAAGAGACGGTTTTAAACACGCTGTAGTTTCTGAAAAATATGACCACAGCGGTGGGCCGCTTTTCCGTCGTTGAGCCATCGTTAGCCGCTTGATTCTTTTACGCTCTGCCATAATTTGCTCTTGACGACCCCAGTAAGCATCGGCGGGACGTACATTCTCAAGTGATTCATGATACCGTTGGTGATTATAGTAATCTACCCACTCGCTTAGACGCTCCCGCAATTCATCGGGACTATAATAATGCTCCAGCAACAGCATGTTTTTCATGGACCGGTGATACCGCTCGATTTTCCCCTGTGTCATGGGATGAAACGGCGCACTGCGAATATGCTCAATGCTTTCCCCTTTCAGATACTCTTTTAAATACCGAGACACATACGCTGAGCCGTTGTCCGACAACATACAGGGCCGCTGATCAGCCGTTAAGCTACTGGCTTTTAGAGCCGCTTGCACGGTTTTCTCCACGTCCGTGGCTTGCATACCAGGACACAGTTCCCACGCCAAGATATAGCGCGAGTAGTCATCCAGCACCGTCGAGAGGTAATACCAACCCCAGTTCTTGATCTTAAAGTACGTAAAGTCTGTTTGCCAGAGTTGGTTAGGGACTGTCGTGGGATTATAGAACTGATCAGCCGCTTCCATAAGTCGGTAAGCTGGGGTTGTGATTAAGCCCCGACTCTTCAGGATACGATAAACCGTAGACTCCGAGACAAACCACCCTTCATTATCAACGACATAGCAGGCCAACTCCCGGCAAGACAGATCGGGGTGCTCTAAGGCTAATTCCACAATGCGGCCCTTTTCAGCGGGTGGCAGTTGGTTCCAGCGCTGGTTCGACGATAAGCCGGATTGGCCAAGCCATCATAGCCATCCTGCAAGTACCGTTTGTACCATTGATAAAAGGTCGATCGATTGATACCTAACTCACGAAGGGTGGTCTTGACACTTAAAGCCGAGTGCTCGACCAGTGTGATGATTTCCATTTTCTCAGACTGAGTCATGTGATGGTAGCGATTAGTCGTCGGCTTTGAGCCGCGATGGCGGACCATCTTTTTTTTAATACCCTACTCTCCAGGCTCAATTCGGCCACCAGTTGTTTAAGGGCTTCATTTTCAGACTTGATCGATTGTACTTCGGGCGCGGTGGCTTCTCGGGTTGTATCGCCCGCCAATCGCTTTTTGCCCGCTTCGAGGAACTCTTTACTCCACCGATAATAAATGTTGGTGTTGAGTCCTTCCCGTCGACAAATCTCGGCTACTGACTGTTCGCCTTGTAGACCTTCCAGCACAATGCGAATCTTTTCTTCAGCGGAGTATTGCCGTCGGGTTTGTCGCTGAATGTCTTTGATAATGGATAAAGCAGGCTTGCGCTCGGTAGAGGTGGGAGATGGCGAGGCTGTGCGCTTGGCTTTGGAGGTTTTAGCCGAATTGGACATAATTAAGGAGGTTTGAGTGAAACAACCGGGTCGCCGGTGCGATTACTGAATTGTCTCTTCCCATTTCCGCCCTTTTTGTCCACTTTCATTTGACGACGTACACCTTTGAGCAAGTAGTCAGCTTGCCACTAGTTTCCACGTGTGCCCTTTACTCCCAAATCGAGACCATTCGCAATATTTATTTTCTGATCAAAAACCTTTACATGGTCGTCCAACATGGCCGCTTACTGGCGGATTAGGTACGCACGCTATCGCGTCATCTTGAAATTCTGATTGAAGGGTTAGACCCTAAGATTAGAGAGGCTGTAATGTCCCATTCATTGGAGGCTGAACAAGAGTAAATTCCATGAGTACTAAACCGCTGGATAAGTTTGTTTCAGTAAGCAACCTTGTCCGACTTATTCGCCGGATGGATGAATATGAAAACTGGAAGAGGGCGGTTTTTTTGCGTGATCGGTTCACCTGTCAGCACTGCGGGGCCAGAAATGGGCGTAAACGGGTTATTGAAGCGGATCATATTGTAAGTATTACCTTACTGGTCAAAGAAAACAAGGTAGATAGTGCAGAGTCGGCTAGTAGTTGTAATGCTCTGTGGGACAAAAATAATGGGCGGACTTTATGCCATACATGCCACGAGCAAACGGAATCCTATCCGGGACGTTTTGTTTCATATACAAGACATTGAAAATAGTTAAGCTAATATGACTAATGGGTAGGCGTTAATAGGCCTACCCATTAGTTAAAGCTGTGTCTATAAATTTAGTTAAGAAAAATGTTCCCAACCGTCGGGCGGCTCTGGACCCTTTGGTTTATCCGGTTTGGGGGGGGGCGTGGAAGAATCAGGCTTAGTCGGTTTCGTGTTCTCAAGCACTAGTTGGCGAACATCTTCCTTTATTTGCCGAAAATTGGCCCGCTTTTCCGCTTCGCTGACCGTCGTAAATGGCTCAATGGTTTTCGCTTTTGATTGGGGAGCCATAAACTGAGTCACAAACTCATTTGTGCTCCCTTCCGCAATGAAGCCCGCAAATTGGCCCGTTTGTAGATCCCGGATTGTTTGCATGGGCAGACGGTCCCGCTGCTGAATGGATGTGCTGGCATTCTGGCTACTGGAGGAACTTCGATCCCCAGTACTCTGACCCGATGAGTAGCTTAGATACTCCACATCTTGTTTGCCAAATAAAGTCGTTACCCGTTGCAACGTTTTGGGGTTGGTTGAGCGGCCATAAAACTGATTGGACAGGTTACCTAGTAACATCTCTGCATGCTGAGGCCCTAATTGACCTTCCATTTGGGAAATATCCTGTACGGCGTACACCGTGGCCACTTTACTAGAGCGAGCGGTGGCGGGTAGCTCGTGAAAGTTCGGAATGAATAGGGTAGGAGCCTCATCCAAAATAATGATACTAGGCAACCTGCCCGGTTTATTCATTCGCTTGGTAGCCGTGGCAATGATGAGGGAAATTAACGGGGAATACGTAGTGGGAAGGTCAGCATCATTGCCGACCACTAAAAAGCTTGGCTTGTCAGGATTGTTTAAATCAAAGGGGACATCATCTCCGCTCATTACCCAAAAGATTTCAGGTGTGTTTAGCACGGCCAAATAGCTTTGAACGGTTGTAAAAATGCTGGCCAGGGTCTTTTCTGAATCCTGACTACTGGTGATGGCAGCCACTAGCCCCCGTACTTCCTCATCTTTTCCTAGTAATTCCAGTAGCGTCTTGGTAGGCGTTTCGATAATAAGACTGCTGGCGTGGGGAAGAGTACAGAACTGAGGGTAGTTATTTCGCAAAAACCAAAGACTGCCGGTTAATAAGGCTTCGGCGGTCTGTAGCCAGATGTCCCGTTTTAAGCTCGATTTGTAATCCAGATTACTAAACGTGGTCAAGGCTGCTTCCCGGGCGTAGCTGGCGTTGATAATGATTTTGGGACTAACGGGATTAATCCGGTGGCTGCGCGTCAAATCCGTAAAATTCACATAGTAATTAGAAACGCTACTGACCCCATAGGCCCCCGCTACTTCATCAGCCAGTGTAGGAAATTTTCGATCATACAAAATACCTGTAAAGTTGGCGGCTGCGGATTGCTGAATAATAGGTTCAATGAGACTTTTGCTTTTGCCGGTGCCCGGACCTCCGCAAATAAAAATACCTCGAAAAATATTACGAAGCTCAAGGATACCGTCTACCGTCATAAACGAAAAGCGGGGCTGATCATCGGGTACCGGCTCGGGTTCGGTTTGCCAGCGAAACAGAGGCTTACCAGTATGTATCCAGTATCCATAAATACCCGTTACCACGAGGGTCATGTAAAACCAGGCTGTAAAAGTGGAACCCTTGCCCAAAAAGAACTTTAAAATAGGGGAAAGCATCATCCCACAAAAAATCATCACAAGGGCTAGTACGCCAAAACGCAACCACAGTTTATTCCAAAGTACGTGGTTATTAAAATGGGTTTTGCGGGTGTAGAAAACCATGCGCAGGGCCAAATCAGGAATAAAATCAATTCCCAATTTCCGAAGAAAACCCATCGCCATCATGATCAAATTTCCCGCAAGTATACCGATACCAATGGCATAAATTAATACAGTCATATAGATACTAAATAATCGTTGAGAAGAAGCTACTAGATAAAGATTATTACAGGGATAGGTCCTCTTTTTTTCGCTGCGGAATCTGTTCTTGTTCGGCTTGCTTGCTCTGTTGGGTAGACGAGTGCGAGAGGAGGTAATTAGGTTGTTGTCGTAGGGCTTCCAGCCGTAACGCGATGCGTTCTTCCTGATTGCCTTTCTGCAACCTGTTCGCGTACTGAAACGATTCGGTTAGGGGTCGGTCATAGCCAAACTGCCGGTCAAACTGGGCTTCGACTGCCTGCTTAAATTCGGTTCGGTCAAACCCCCCTTGCACGGCTCCCTGACTAGCCGCTCGGTGGTTGGTAGCGGGGCTTAGTTTCAGCGGATGCTTCCGGTCAATCTCGCCAGCCTGTTTTTTTTGCTGATACCGGCTTAAATCCTCCGTTCGGCTCACGATAATATGGACGTGGGTTTGGGAGCCTTCCTTGGATTCACCCTCGACGCGCTGTTGTTGTTGAACGGCTTTATCGGTATGAGAGAATGTCCGCGCTTGCTCGATCTTGGCGAACCAAACGAGGTCTCTACTTTCAATCCCCTTTCCAAACTGAGCAGCATATTCGTTCATTGCTCCTCTTGTGTAGGCTTGTAATTTGCCTAGGTCATTGCCTACATGATTTAATTCCGATTGACTCGGACTCAGGATGACTTGATAGTATTTATCGTCCTGTTGCCCTAAGTGCTTCCGATTCGCGTCAATGCTACTCGTTACCTGTGAAGCGTCAATATTCCCCTTGTCATGGGTAAACCAATTACCTTCGCCTTCCTTTTGCAAGTATTGTACTAATCCAATACAGCTTCCTTTACCTCCGTTCGTAATCTTGGCTATCATCTTAGGAAAATATTAGTCGATTAGTTCGTCTTTTTCATCAACTCCTCATAGACGGCCCGAAACCGTTCCGTTTGAAATTCGGGCTTAAACGCCCCACCAATCGTTCGTATCTGCGACTGCCGTAGCGTTTTAGGTAAGTCATGACTCACAAGTTGAAGGAGTAGTTTTATATCGTCGCTAATGGGTCGGAGCAGTTCATTTTCCTGTTGGCGAATAAAGGAGACCAATCGTCTATCCAGTGCTTTTATAGCGTTCGTTGGATTGTCAGCTTTGGGGTCTCGGGGGTCGGCATGGGTCGCTTTGAAGTAGAAAATCATGGCCTCTAACAGCCCTTTTTTTGACAGGCCGTAACTATCGGCCATCCGTTCAAACTCGGCAAACAAATCCGCCGAAATCAATATTTGCTTGTCTTTCTCCTTACTTTTTTCCATAAACTCAGTTAAGAATCAGTTTTTGACAATTGATAATCAGATAGTTAAATCATAAACTCAGTGATGAACTGAGTTTTAAATGCTACTCAATACATTCACATGAGTTTACAGTTCCGGCTAAGCAATTGAAAGTCAGTTCTTTAATAATAGTTCTACCCATGAAAACTGAGCGTGGTACTGTTCCCGCTCGCTCCTTAAATTAGGGAAAATTAGTAGCGGCTTTTACTGGTCTTCACTGTATTCCGGTTCGCTGTTCAGCGCATACGTTTGCTGCAGTTTAGCGAAGGCATCCAAGGTTTGGATGATATCTTCCTCTTCATGCAAGGCCGTTACAATGAGCCGAAGAATCAGGGTCCCTTTTGGCACAACAGGGTACACTACCGGACTACAAAATACCCGGTAGGTATAGCGAAGCTCTCCCAGAAAGGCAGTAGTTGTTTCTTCCGAATAGGTCAAGTAAATAGGGGTTATGGGACTACAGGTATTGCCAATATCGTACCCCAGCGTTTTCAAGCCTTCCTGTAATAACCGAGTATTTTTCCAGAGCTTGTTTCGTCGTTCGGTTCCTTCCTCAGCCAGCAACTTTAATTTGAAAAGCACACTGGCTACGGTTAGTAAGGGTAGGGTTCGACCGAATGTCTGCGAGCGTAAATTGTACTTAAAGTAGTCGATGAACTCTTTACGAGCCGCCACAAAGCCTCCCGTAGTGGCTAGTGCTTTGGCAAAGGTGCTGATGTAAATATCGACTTGGGGCATCAAGTCCCCCACTGATCCCCGTTCTCCAAAGCTCATAAACCCGTGGGCATCGTCTACCAGCAGGGTAAACTCATAGGTCTCTTTTAGCCTGAGAATGTCCGCTACGTTGGCCGTATCTCCTCGCATACTGAACACGCCATCGACTAAAACAAGTACTTCACTACCGGACTGCACTTTAGATAGGAGCCTTTCTAGTTGATGAATGTCATTGTGTTTATAGGAAAACTTTGGCCCCTGATGAAGCCTGACCCCATCAATCAAACTGGCATGTACTTGTTGGTCATAAATGATGGTTTCATGCCGGTCCACTAAGCTATCCACGACGGACATAATACCCTGGTAGCCGAAGTTGAGCAGCAAAACATCCTTGCCGATAAGTTGGCTAATTTCCTGCTCTAACTGTTCGTGGTAAACTGTATTTCCGGTCAGGAGTCGTGACCCGGCGGGGTAGCCAGAACCATATTTTTTAACGATCTCGGTCTCCGCTTGTATGACCTTATCATCCGATTGCAGCCCTAGGTAATCGTTAAAACTCCAGACAATAACCTCCCGGCCTTTGAAGGTCATACGGCTCTTTAAGGGTCCTTCTAGGATAGGATAAATGTATTCGCTTTGATACTGGCCATACGCACTAAGGCCACGGTTTTTACCGGTTAACTTTTCTAGTAAACTCATAGAACGTTGAGATAAAAAGATGGCCCATTTTCAGGATGCACATCAGGCAATATGAACTAACTGCCTTAAGGTCAGCTTTGACTATTTATTGTTAAAGACCCAAAGCTTTTCACATACTCTAAGTTACTAAAAATTGATTAAACGGTAAATAAAAATAGAAAAATAAAAGTGTAAACTATAAAAATAGTTATATAAAAATGACTTTTTGATAGAAGTCATTTATTCCATTTCATACAATTACTGCTTGGATAGGGGAGAGGGTGTACAGGGTCGCTCAAGATGATCGATGAGCTGCATACGCGTATATCTGAATGTTTTCAGATAGGTATGCCACTTCGGGCAAACATGAACGCTGAGGTGAAGAAACTGTACGAGTACCTTACGCAATCGCGTAACGAAACGATTTTATACGGACCTAAAAAGTAGCGACCGTCGCACGGTGGGAAACTGGGTGGCTGATGCCGATGATATGAAAGAATACGCTAATTATACGTTCGTCTTAATCTTGGCAGTAAGTCTCTGGTCCTGTGGTACCAAAGATTCACCCCCTATGCCCCAACTGCCTGGTTACCTCCGAATTCAAGCTACCTTGACCGGCTATGTTGGCTCCGGCCGCATGGCTATGAGCGGTGGCCTAAACCTGCTGGCCGAGGGTCCAGAGGCTCAGGATGCCTCGACAAAAACCTACACGGGTGTATCAGGCAAAATCGTTCTGGGGGATATCACGGCCAATTTCACCGTTGAGCAACCCAGAACGTTTGCGGAATCCTATGCCGTGCCAGCAGCGTATCAATCCAATGGGCAATTACTGGTTATTAACGCCATTGATACCGGCACGCAGACGGATCTGATCCTGAACCTGCCCGGGCCCCAGCTGTACCTGGCCCGATCGGGCACCTTGACAATCTCTGAATCGACGCTCGTTAAAGCCGAAGGCCAAAATAAGCTGTATCGGCTTCAGGGTACATTTCAGGCCGCCCTGTTTGGTACCGGCGTCGGTACTTCGTCAGCGAAGGATTACGCCATTACCGGCACATTTGATTTGCTGTTAGTCGAATAAAATCTCCTTACCCAGACATCGTCATGGTACCTATATTTTTACAAAAACGCCGATGGGGTGGTCCCGTTGCCCGGTTACTTGTGACCCTATGTATTCTCGTATTCGGGGTTGGATTTTCGTTACTGCTTTCGCTGGTTGTCGTCGAACGTAGTCTAAGTCGGAATAGTAAGTTGATCCTGATAACGATTGTTTTAGTTTTAACACTGCCCCTAATAGGTCTTTTTGAACGACTTAGGCGATAGGTAGGAATTCCTTGAAAATCAGTATAGGTTGGACATTGATGCAAATCTGTAACTAATACTGTGATATGAGTTTTAAACTCCAACGATTCTGCAAACTTGTAAATTTATAAAGTTGTTTACTATTCTACTAGTAAACAACTTTATAAATTTACAAGTTTGCAATTTCACAGATAATTCATATTTATGATAATACTGTTAATTGGATAGTTGTGCGGAAAAATTCGGCGCGGATGGTTAGTTCCGGTTCGCGAACCGGCTGCTGCCTCGCAGTGGCGCCCCACCCCCGTTAATACGTAGTTTGCACCAGCAGCGTACAAAGTCGTCTCACTTTGCGAAGCCTTTTATGAGATTGAGGCAAACGGCCATTCTCTGTTACAGGCACCATCCCATTTTCGTACTTTACTTCCCAAAGTACGAAACCAAACTATTGTGAAACAGCAAAATCGTCCCTAAACGCGGATCAGTATATAGTTCAAAAACCTATATTTATGCTATCAGGTAAACATATGGTAGATTATAATAATACCCATTACTAAGCAGCTATAACTGAGACGTACCTACAATGTAATTCCAAGCCTATAAACTATGAAATACCTATTCTTATGCTTATGCTTATGCTTATACGTATGGTTTCTAACATCTTTGCCCACCTTTGGTCAGCAATGGACTGTTAATGACATTAAGCAGCAGGCTCCGCTTATGGTCAATATTTTGGCAGTACCCCTGGGGGATAATAAGTATTATTTAACCGAGCAGTTTGATACGCTATCGCCAAACCCGCTGCTGGCTAAACTGGTGAAGAATCATCTGTTTTACTTAAGCTATCTTCTCAGCAATTACTCCCATATTAACTTTGACAAAATACGTGGATCTTGAATCGCACCAACAAAAGCCAAGGAAACCTTTCATGAAGAGCTGCTAAGTGATACACTGTTTAATCGCTGTTTTGTCGAGTTAGTCACGTATTACCTCCAGGCTCAAGGAGTAGTTGTCAAGGGATACGCACCTCCCACTAAACCAGCTCTTACTAAGCCCGCTTTGATGCAAATAGCGGTTCGCTTTTTTGATCGGTTAGAAGCTCAGGCCAATGAGCTGTTGCCTGGTATATAAATCTTAAAACGAATGCTAACTTTGACAAAACCGTAATCGGGAATCAGCCCTTGATCGAAGCCTTTTGCCATGAAGTTATTATGAAGTGGTCAACTACCTCAAAAAACTTGCGCTATGACAAGGAATTTTATGAAGAAGTTAGAAATCTTTCTAGTCGGGCAGCTTTGGTGACCAGTACAGCTAAGCGACTTCAAGTTGTACGATCTGCAATGCGTCATTTAATGATGAAAAGCAAAGAACTGGAAGAAGTATTACTAAGTGAATATCAACTTTCTAAAGACTGGTTAGGATTTACTCTCGTTCGCTAAACTGCCTGTTTGATTCAGTGTGTAGAGAAGTATTATCCGTTTCGTACTTTAAGAAGAAAGTACGAAAACCGGCACGCGTTTAGTTTCCCAGACCCTCTTGAAACTCGCTATTTGAGGGTACTTAACACATTTGTAGGGTTGTCTCCCCGGCTGGTATTCATTCTTCCGGCCGAATACCACGCCTTGCAAATGATACGGGAAAGCTTCAGCATAGCCACTGTACTGGCCCGCTATGAACGCTACATCGAGAAGTTAAAACGGCACGGGCATCAGGAAGCGATTGAGGTCGCTGAGGAAAGGCTACGAACGGCTAAAATACAGGCTAATAAGCCTTAGTGCCTGGGTACAATGATGGATAGATCTCCTCCTGTAGAATGAATGATCGGGCAGTCGTCGGACAACCCCAAAGCGGAGCCGTGGCACTATAACCTCAGCGTTTCCATCAATTGAGATGTAGTTGCCTGAGGCCATGGAGCTGTTGATTTAACTCATCGAGTTGGTTGGCCTGCCGTTGAATCATTACCCAATGCTCTTTGAGAAGTTGTTCCTGCTCTTGTTGCCTTTGGATGTGAACTAGTCGCTCAGCTTCTAGCCGCTCGGTATAGGCTTTCTTTTCGAGTTGTCGTTCCTGGCGAAGCACCGTATTTCTGGCGCTACATAAGCCACGATGTTCACCAATAGGAAGGCCACCCACTTGTCAAGGGAGGGCATATGGCTCAGGAAGTAGGTCAAAAACTCGTGCATGGTTAGTCTATTTTTAGCCGGTTGTCAAAGTGTACGTTGTTGGTTGTCGATCAATGGCTATGACACCCAGCTATCAATTTCAACCGTACTTCTTGTTTTTTCTCAAAGCTCTCGAAGATACAAGGTTGTGATGCCTTGTCGAAGGTGAATAGGATAGTTTTTCAATTCCCGATCGATCAGTTTATGATCATGGGGTACGGCTTCATTGATGTACTCGGGATCAATAAAGATGATGTTGAGCCGCTCATGGACCTCGTGGCCAACTCGCTCGGTGTGCTTGAGTAAATGTTCACTAGAGGTGGTGGTTTTCAAGGTGGCCAGATCGTCAAAATAGCGGTAGGTGCAATACCAATAGTAATATTTGTGGTGGTAATTGGAAAAGCAGGCCTGGTAGGCATCGGGTTGCTCCCGGATGGTGCGCAGCAATTCGTCGGTTTCCCTGAGTTCTTTGAGTTGGCCTACGCTGAGTTGCTCCATCAGGGATCGGTTTAGTAACTCATCCCGGTAATTCTTGATGTGCTGCACCACATCCCCATGAGTAACACTTCGTTCAATGGAGTATTTATGCTTGTAAAAGAAGGAAAGGGAGATGGCCGGCTTATCGTAATTGACGAGTTTTAGGTTTTTCAAGGGTTTACCGGGCCGGTTGTATGCCTGATACTGCTTCATATATTGCATGGGGATGAAGTAGTATTCTAAGTGGGGGTCCGCTGGGGGCGGATTGCTAATCTGGTTGATTCCCGGAGACAGCGTAACGGCCTGGGTTTTGAGGACGGTGCGCAAGCCCTCCAGGGGGGCTTCGTCGTTTCGTTTGGCGGGTTTTTTAGCCATGATTTCAAGTTCTAGATGTTAGTACTTTATTTACTATAAAAGTAAATAAGTGATTCTGTTTTTGCAAACGCTCTTTTTCCCCTTTTACACGATTCTTTTCGTTTTGATCCTTTATCTCTTTATCAATATTTTATTTGATTGATTTTAGTCCACATAACTATCTATATATCAATAACTTATTCGCAAAAAAACGAGGTTTAGGCGGTATAATAACGAGGTTTAGGCGAGAATATTAACTATCTATAACGAGGTTTAGGCGTGATCAAAACGAGGTTTAAGCGAGATTAAAACGAGGTTTGGGAGGGTTAGTTGTATGAAAAACGAGGTTTAGGCGGAGCAGAGAATTTCCATAATTGGAGCCTAAAATTTATCTCAATTCAGGCTGAATTTTGTCGATTTATTAATCTGTCGGACAAAAACACATGAATATAAGAAAAAAATAGAAGAGAAAAACGAGGTTTGGGCGGTGTACTCAAATGAGAAAAACGAGGTTTAGGCAGCAAAAAATTAAGTAAAAATCTATAAAAACCAGTTTGTAAAAACGAACTGGTTTTTATAGATTTGAACAAACTTACTGATAATCACCTTACTATTTCCGAAAATGCAGCAAAATCCTGAAGATCAGCTGGCCCCTTTATTCACCAAACGTCCGACGAATTACCAGCCAAACTTATTCACGGAATCGAAACAGGAGTTTACCGAGTTGGAAAAGAAGATTGTCGTTCTAGTCGTCAACCAGATAGGCCACATGACCTTGAAAGGAGAATTGCAGGAAAAAGCAAACGTTGTTTTCAGTATTCCATTTTCTGAATTAACCCGTGATCACCACAAACAGATAGCGGACGCGGCCGAATCTCTGCAATCAAAACGACTGATCTATCGTAATGACGCGAAAGGTAAGTTTGATTTTATTACGCCTTTCCCAAGGGTTCGTTCCGAAGTGATTGATGGCAAGCGAGTGATTGAGCTAACTATGTTTGCCGATGTAGTTCCTCATTTTGCTGAGCTTGGCCAGCGTTACACCAAATATGATATTGACGTAATGTTGTCGCTTTCTTCGGTTTACGCACAACGTATGTTCGAAATCGTTAGCATGTACCATAATCGTGGTCAGCGTGAATTCTCATATTCAGTAGACCGCTTGATGATGATGCTTAATTGTCCCAGCCGGTATACCTTCAATGATTTTAAAAAGAATGCCTTAGAAGTAGCCCAGCGTGAATTGCAACAGAAGGCAAACCTTTACCTGGAGTGGTCAGCTGCTAAAAAAGTGGGAAAGAAAATTATTGAATTAGCTTTTATAGTTAAAACCCCCCAACAGTTAGCTGCTGAAGCCGTTAGTCAGGATCAACGGACGGTTAATAACATGTCTATTAATGAAGCGTATACAACAGCATGGCAGTTAATGAAGAACTATAAGCTGAAAGGTTTTCAAAAAGATCGTATTTTGTCGGATCATAGCCTGCTGGATACCTTTTTCCGGATTGATTCTGAATTAGCCAATGGGGTTCGCCAAAATGTCAAGAATCCAACGGCTTATCTGGTCAAGTCGCTGGGTATCGATCAGTTGAAAGATCCCAAACCCAAGACCAAACCGGAGTCTAAAACAGTCCAATCAACGCTTTCACTTTTTCCTGAGGGACCAACCCTTCGAACTGGGTCAGTTAAATCAATAGGGGCCATTTTTGGGGATATGATTATGAATGAATAACTCAATAACGAAAAGAATTATAGAGAAATAGGTGGTCACTAGTACATATAGGACGCTCTATAATGTAAAAAAGCGAGGTAATTCACGCAGAGCTGCCTGAGGGTTCGTCTTGGAGTCGCGTTAAACTTGCGGTCATTTGGGAGAAAAATCAGTCTCACAAACTCAGCGTGGCTGTTGCACAACTCAGTTAAGGTCAAAAAGACTGCCACTGAAGTGTCTATCCTAGTAAATTATAGAGCATCCTGAACTCAAATCGAGCTGATTAGACCCCGACTGGGGGTTGTGCAACAGCCACCAGCGTTTTTTGAGAATAAATAAACTCAGTCTATACATTCTCAAACTCTTCCAATCAATGGTTTGTGAGGCTATTCGCTTCGTATGGACTGTACGGGATTGGCTAAAGCCGCTTTGACACTTTGAAAACTGATGGTTACCAGAGCCGTGCCAACAGCCAACAGACCGGCCCAAACAAATACCCACCAATCGATTGCTATTCGGTAGGCAAAGCTTTGCAACCACCGATGCATAGCATACCAAGCAATCGGGCTCGCCACCATAACAGCAATAAGCGCCAGGATTAGGAAGTCTTTGGCCAACAGGCTGATGATCTGAGTCACCGACGCACCCAATACTTTTCGAACGCCAATCTCCTTCGTCCGTTGTTGCGTGGTAAACGCCATCAAACCGAACACGCCTAAACAGGACAGCAGAATAATTAAGGCCGAAAACCATTGGAGGAGCGTTTCTCCTTTGGCCTCCTGCTGGTATTGTCGATCGAAACTTGTGTCTAGAAAAGCCGCTTCAAAGGGGTATTCGGGAATCAGTGAGGCCCACACCGACCGAACCTCATCCATCGCCGTGGGTTTGAGCCGAACCAGTACGTTCCATGGATTATCCCGTTGATAATATAAAATCAGGGGTTCAACCGAATTATGCAGGGAGGCGAAATGGTAATCCTTGACCACGCCGATCACCTGCTGAGGAAGAGAGTCCGTCGTGGAGGTCTTCACTGTTTGGCCAATGGCCTGATCCATGCGCCAGCCCATCCAATGCACAAAGCGTTCGTTAACCACGACCGCCCGGGATTTGTCACCCTCAGAACGGAAATTTCGCCCAACCCGTAACCGGATTTGTAGCAGCGGCAGATAATCTTCGTCGATATGCGCCGAAAAGACGAGCTGCTCGGTCCGCTGACCGTTTTTCTCCCGGATCACACTGGCTTTGGCTTCGTTGGTGATCGGACTCAAGCCTAGCGATACGGCTTCAATTCGACTGCTTTTTTCCAGGGTTGCCTTGAGAAGGCGCATCTTTTTGCGAATGGATTCGTCGGGGGGTACACCAATGACCAGCACTTGTTCTTTGCTGAAGCCCGGGTCTTTGCTACGCAGGTAATTGGTCTGTTGTCGTACGACTAGCGTACCGACGATAAACGTGACCGAAATCGTGAATTGCAGCACCAGTAGCGACTGGC
Source organism: Spirosoma endbachense (assembly GCF_010233585.1). Lineage (NCBI taxonomy): Bacteria > Pseudomonadati > Bacteroidota > Cytophagia > Cytophagales > Cytophagaceae > Spirosoma > Spirosoma endbachense. The sequence continues at coordinate 9,263,125 of NZ_CP045997.1, read as the reverse complement.
GGGTCCACCCACGACCTAGTCCATAAGTCTGTCCTTTCAGCACCCGTACCGGTTGAGCGGACGACAAAAATAAGGCCGGATAGAGCCCCGTTAGCAGACCAACCAGTACTAACAGGGTGAGACCACCCGCAATCAATGATCCCTTGGGCAGCATTAGCGGAATGCCAGTTAACTGCTCAAACAAGGGACTAGCCAGGCCGATTATGACCACAGACAGTACACAACTCACCAGCATTAATAAAAGTGCTTCGCCCAGAAACTGACTCATCAACTGCCACTTACCAGCCCCCATTACTTTCCGGATACCCACTTCTTTCTGCCGCTTGGCCGCCTGCACTACGTACAGATTCATATAGTTGATGCAGGCCACCAGCAAAACAAAGGCCGCTATGATGGAAAAGACGACTAAATAGAGTCGATTACCTTTTGGCGTATCATCGAAGAGCCCTTCCACGAAGTGAAGCTCTGTCAGTGGTTGCAGTTGATGGTTAATTTGGATGTCATTGCCTAAGCCCAATGCCTTAATCCGTGGGGCCACCTGTAACTGATCAAATTGGGCCAGTTTCTGCCCAAATCGAACGGCCTGCGCTTGGTCGTTTAATAACACGTAGGTAAAACAAGAAGTATCGAATACGTCTTCAGGGGAGGGGGGGGCATCCTGCCAGGAAAGCAGCATACTAAATTTCAGGTCGGAGTTAACTGGTAGGTCGCGTAGTACGCCGGTGACGGTGTAGGGCTGCTTATTAACTAGTAGCGTCTTCCCCATCGGGTCGCCAGTACCGAAGTATTTGGTGGCCAGTTTCTGAGTGAGTACCAGGCTATAGGGCTTATTTAAAGCGGTCTTACTGCCCGAAAGCAGGTTGTAGGAGAAGACCTCAAATACACGTTTGTCCACTTGATACACATCACTTTCATTAACCAGACCAGTAGCGTTTCGTAGAATAGCCACCGGCGTAGCCTTAAAGCGGACTGTCTTCACTACTTCAGGATAGGTCTGCTGAAGGCGGGGCCCAATATCAGCACTCGACACGGCCAGGCCGTCATCAGAGCCGGTTGTTTTGAAGCGGGTAATTACCCGAAAGATCGAATTGGCCTGTTGGTGAAAATTGTCGAAGGTCAGCTCATTCCAAACGTAAAGCGTGATGAGCCAGCAAGCAGCAATACTGATCGACAAGCCAGTAATATTGATAGCGGTGTAGAGCCGATTTTTTACTAAGGCACGCCAGGCAATTTTGAGATAGTTCTGTAGCATAGAATGTTCATACCTTATAGAGTAACTAAGGTAGGTCTATAGCTAATAGACAAGCTGTTAAAGTTTGTTAAGCCTGTTATGCTACATATGAGAAAAGCCCTCCGTCTCGTGTAGGAGTGTATGGTGAGATAACCTAAAAATCAATTTTACCTTAAAGAAACGAATGAGAACCGCGATCTTTTCTCATTTCACTAAGCTCCGCCCTCCCATCGATCTGTTCATCGTCATCAAGCCGAACCGATCATCAGCTTAGCCGATGCCATTGTTGCCAACCCTGAATGCCTAAAGAGGAGGATGCTGCCAGCCCAGTGCGATTTGAATGGCCTGTTGAAGCGCAAAAAACAGAGAACGTTTGTTAACCTGGACCCCTCGCCACACTCGCAGTTTTGTTCCCTATTGGGTAATTTTTACCTGAATGACGTATCCTTACTCGTCGTGGCAGACCTAAATTTAGGCGTTTAAATGATTAATTTTCCACCCACCGAATGGTTTTACGGTAGCACAAGCTGGACTTCCGTCTTTTGCGGATCCCGGTACCTGTGTTTCCAGCACTAATTCCGAAGAGAGAATGACTTCTTCGATGGTATCCCAGCTAATTCCGCGGAGCGGCACTTTCAATCGCCCTCCCCAGATAGACTCCCTCTGCCCGGCGTAGGTACCGATATCGATATAAATAAATTTTTCCGGCGGAGGGCCCTGGACAAAAGACCCGGAAAAACCCGGTTTCTCATCGGTCTGCCGGTCGCCTTTGACGGTGACGGGGCACTCAAATCGAATGTCCTGCCCACGGGCCTGCTGAACCTGTACCGGTTCATAGGCATGTCCACTGCCCTTCTGGAGCCCGAAATCTACCCCGCCCGGCGGCTTTTGCAGGACAACTCGAACGATCAACTCGTGCTTCATACTAATTTATGACTCTGGTTCAGTACGATGAGAAGTTTTGATGGGATATCATTTACTGATCTCCCTACTGATTTCAATTCCACTCAGGTACGATTTATGTGTTTACCCTATTTTAAGACGGTTTCTAAGGGCGTCATACTGGTACATGGTACAGGGTGAGAAAGTTGTTCTATTCATAGCTTCTTAAAGCGCCCCATTATTGACGTATAGGTATGACGGGTATCTATTCGTCTCAGGCGGGAGGGTATTCTGAGACGTATCACATACAATTTGTGTCAAGAAATTTCAGTTGAAAACTTCCAATTGGGTAGTTGGAAGTCAGTTAAACGAAGCCCTGAACTCCAGCGGACTCTGGTTGGTCTTGGCTTTAAAGAGCTTATTGAATGATTGCGAATGCTCGAATCCCAGTTCATAGGCAATTTCGCTGACAGATAATTCCGTGGTTGTTAGGCGTTCTTTGGCTTTGGCAATCAGCTTTTCGTGGATGAGTTGCTGCGTGGTTTGTCCCGTGAGCTGCTTGAGTAAACTGCTTAAATATTTGGAGGAAATATGCAGCATTTCGGCAATCTGCTGAACCGTGGGCAACCCTTTGGCAATCAGGTTCTCGCCATTGAGGTAATCCGTCAGTATGTCGTCAAGTCGTTCTAAATGCTTACTGTTGGTTATCTTGCGGGTGATAAACTGACGCTCGTAAAACCGCTGCGCATAGGTGAAAAGTACTTCCAGATGAGCAATGATTACGTCCTGACTGAATTTATCGATAGTAGAATTGTACTCCTGTTGGATGGTGTCGATAATGCCCTTGATGAGGGTTTCTTCTTTGTCGGACAGAAACAAGGCTTCGTGGGCAGAGTAACCAAAGTAGTCGTACTGTTTTATTTTTCTGGATAGGGGCGTATTCCACAAAAAGTCAGGGTGAATGAACAGCATCCAACCGTCAAGCTGATGCGGTACACCGCCCTCCTCACCCCGCAGAATCTGACCGGGTGCCATAAAGGCCATCAAGCCCTCATCAAAATCGTATTTTTGCTGCCCATACAGCAGTTTGTCACAACCTCGTTTCATTGCCACTACGTACAGATCTAACATGACGGCCTTGATTTCTGGGGCCGCTTTAAGACTTTTCAGGTCGATTAGACCGATTAAGGGATGATGAGGTTTGGGCAGACCCATCAACCGATGTATTTGCGTAATCGATTCGATTCGATACGGTTTCGGCGTTGCCATGGTGCAAAAGCGGTTTTAGAATTTGAACGGATACGTCAACCAAATCAAAAGCAGCGGCATCGCCAGAAACGGAATTTCGATCAACGCCATCGATGTATTGCCGGCTCGCAGTGACAAAGCCATGATCAGAACAATGGTTACTGCGTTTAGTAGATTACTGATGAAGAAGGTCTGCGGAAAAAGCAACATCAGCCCGATAACGATGGATAATACGCCAAAAAACGGCATAATGGTTTTACGAATGCCTAAATCGGCCATCATTTTGGTTTGTTCGGCATTGGCAGGCTGAAAGGCATCCCAACCGTGTTTAATGCTCAGGAATGCTGAGATTAAAATAAGTACTATGCTTATGACTTTCATCGGTTAACTTGATTTACGGTTTACTGAATTCGTTTAAATTTAATAGTCTTCCCCAAGAGAGAAATGCCTAAGTAGCCACGAAATCCCAATTGGTTGATGCTTTTTATAACCTGATTGGACTGCCCGTTTTATTACTGATATATACAGTTTTTGGGGGGTACAAGATAAAAGCATCATGGAGACTATTCCGATAAAACCTATCCGTTTCATGGTGTTATTTGTGCATTACAAATTGAAAAGGAGAATCCGAAAAGGACTAAAAGTCAACTTTGGCTAGCTCTTGCGATATCTCCCATAATTTCAACGAAACATGTGCATCCTCCGCTTGTGCAGGTATTTTGGCGACAGATGGAAATCCCCGAGTCTCCATCATCTTGTTTGGTCCGTAATACACACCTCCCTCAGCCTCTGGAGCAGTAGCGGCATATAAGGTTGGCAAGGCTCCCTGTGCAGAGGGCTGAAACAAAAATGGAAGAAACGTTCTCGCCATGCCTGCGGCACTCCATCGCCCAGCCCCTGTAATAAGCAGATTGGTGCGGGAAACACCTGGATGGGCAGCCATACTCGTGATCCCCCAACCGTGTTTTTCACTTTGCCGCTGAAATTCTAAAGCAAACATCAGGTTGGCCAGTTTTGATTGACTGTATGCTTTCCCGGGAACATACGAAGAGGTTGACTGAAGGTCATCAAAAATGATTGTTCCTTCCCGATTGGCTACACTTGACAGGGTAACAACACGCGCATCGGGTGATTGACGTAATAAGGGAAGAAGTTGTGCGGTCAGGGCAACGTGACCGATATGGTTCGTGCCGAACTGTAACTCAAAGCCATCGGCCGTTTCGAGTCGTTTAGGTGGCGTCATTACGCCAGCATTATTGATGAGTAGATCGATGGCTTGCCCTTTTGAGATCATTCTCGAAGCAAAGGATCTGATTGATGACAGGTCTGCAAGATCTATTTTTTCAAAACTCACTTTGGCTTTGGGGTTACTCTGTTGAATGCTGGCAATTGATTCCGCTCCTTTTTGAGGATTACGTCCCATCACGATTACATTCCATCCCGCCGATGATAGGGCCAGTGCATCTTCATATCCAATTCCTTCGGTACTCCCTGTAATGATCGCTAAACCGCTGTTTCTTGGAGGAATATCGGCTATTGTCCAATTTTTCACTTTCTGCTGTGTTTACTGTTTTTGTTGAGGCAAAGGTGGGTGACATTAAAAAAACAGCTGTAGCCAAAAGTCGTATTGTTGTAGTGGAATGTACTGCATCAACAAAAACAGCCAATTTTTTGGGATAGCGTATTGACAGACTTGATGCGAGCGAAGTGCAGTATGTAAATTTTGGACAGATTTCCCGCGAACCTGATACCTAGTCGCTTTCAACGATGAACCTGGTTTTCCAAGCAAGGCGTTTTGTCGATGGTCATAGCTGACGGATTTTTGTCAATCTTCCAACAGGCATATTGACATGAGGACCTTTAAAAACGCCCTATTTATGGAGCAGATGTATGATGGCTCTATTGTCTCACTTTTGAGCCTTTAATGAGAATACGTCCCTATTCGTCACAGCACATACGTACGTATACAAAAAGATTGGTAAAATAAATGCCCCGAAGGGCATCTAATTACAGCGTACATGACAGATGTTTCGTGAAAGGAAAGTGAATGTTGCTCAATGCTGCCTATGTTTGCTTATCGCATTATTTATCAGATGATTTATGCGGTGAAATTAGTTGATTGATAAGGGTCATCTGCATCGAGACAATCTTCCATTCATCGTTTCTCTTTTCAAAAACATCAACTCTCCATTTATAATCGGTATCGCCTTTTTTGTATTGGCGAAAGGGTACACTATAGTCTTTGTCAGCAAAAAGGGTTTCTTCCGTGTAGACAATGACTACAGTAGAGGTTAGAAACCGCACTTGTTTAACGTCAAATCGCAAGGAGGTTGGCTCTAAGCAGCATGGACCCAGCAACTTGAAATGGGAAAGAATTTCTTGTTTGCTTTTCCAAATTTCACCCACAAAATTGATCAAGGTTCCATCCTCGGTAAAATAACTGCTCAAGGCTTCCCAATCATGTTTATTCCAGGCAGTCTGTTGTTGTTGAATGATACGCCTAATGGTCATTTCATCTTTTTCGTGGCTTTGGGCTAACACCGCCGTTGTCAGAAAAGCGAATACACAAGCGAAGAAGGTCTGTTTCATACGAGTTGTTTTTAGGACAAAACTAGCTCGGTAGGCTGCTCGCTGACTAGTACAAATACGACATTTTCACCTTAGTGAAATATGCTTTTCACGGCCAGGAAGGACTGCTTTTCAAATTCATCGGAGATGTCTTTGGGATTCGCATTGGCAAATACTTTAAAATCTCGGATCAAGTGCATCTGGTCGAAATAATGGCATTCGTAAGCTACCTGTGTCCAGGTAAGTTGAGGATTCGTTTCCTTGAGCAACCACGCCTTCCCAAATCGAACCAACCGACTATAGAATTTTGGCGAAACCCCCATTCTGTCTTTAAACTGTTAGGTTTGCCTCTCAAACAAAACCCAGAAAGACTGCTGGCCTTTGTCACTAAAAATCAAGACCTTTCAAAGGGTAGTAGGGCGAGCTAATCTTTAAACTAGGGACAGCCCTATCGGTGCGATATAGCTCCTACTAACCTTTGAATGCAGAGCCAGGAACCTATAGGAATTGAGGCATAAGGCCTACCATCACACCGGGCCGCCGGGCGGTTACGTTCAGCTGTCTGCTACTCATAGTGTATCACCTAAATCAGCCCTTACCCATGATCGCTTACAACTACTTTATTGGTACTGATATTGGCAAGACCACTAACGCCATTTGTGTGATTGACCAACTGGAAAATCGGAAGCTCGAACTAACCATTCCCAATTCCAAAACTGGGATGGAGACCTTACTCAAACAACTCAATAAACTGCCTGACTTCAGGCTAGAAACAACTTTGTTTTGTATGGAGCACACCGGGATTTACTGCCAGCCGATGGTTAATTTCTTTTATCCCATCGGCGCTAATCTTTGGTTGCAGTCAGCTGTCCACATCAAACACTCATTGGGTTTGAAACGCGGAAAAACCGACAAAGCGGATGCCCGGTTGATTGCCAAATACTGTATCCGCCATCAGCGAGATCAGAGGCTCTTTAGGCTGACAGATAAAGCATTATCTACGATTCGCCAGCTCGTCCAACAGCGCGAACGGCTGATGGAAATGGCCAAGGCCTTTACTGATTTGAGTCAGGACTATCAGGCGATGGGCCTACTGGCTGAACTGAAACTCCATGAGCAGACTAGTGGGGTAGCCTTAGCGGCCTTACGCAAACAACTCAAGCTGGTAGAGACTCAGATTGAATGCCACATCAAGGCTTCACCTGAATTAAAAACGAATCTGGATCTACTCATGAGCATACCGGGTGTGGGCCGACAAACAGCCCTATTCATGCTCATCTTTACAGGCAATTTTACGCGCTTTACGGACCCTAAAAAGCTGGCTAGTTATGCTGGGGTTGCGCCTTTCGCTTATGAGTCGGGCACGTCGGTAAGGGGCCGAACGAAGGTCAGTCAGATGGCGAATACAAAATTGAAACATCTCCTACATATGGCCGCCTTAGCTGCCGTTAAAGCCAAAGGGGAATTGAGGGATTATTTTGAGCGGAAAGTAGCGGCAGGGAAGCGCAAGATGAGTGTTTACAATGCGATTCGCAACAAATTGGTGCATCGTATGGTATCCGTCATGGATCGAAGAACGGCCTACACGGTGGTATATATAAAATAGAATAATTTTTAGATGACAGGGCTTGTTTTGTTCATAGGAATCGCTCGTTCAAACTGGCGGTTGCTCAGGCAGGCTTTTTTGACAAGGGCATCAATCTTGAGGGTGCCCCCGTACTTGATTAGTTCAGGGATAACGTAATCGATAGAAATAGGCTGTCTAATTTTGGAGAGTAGCGTGAACATAAATTCATCAGCCAACTTTTTCATATCAGTGAAGTCTGTGGTATTCCTTAAGGCGTCCAGAACAGACGTAACGGCGCTTCCAAACACGGCTTCACCATCATAGTCTATTTGGATCATTTCCTGCATCGATTGCCGCAATAACCGATAGAGCGTTCCCGGTTGAAGCCCGATCTTTATCATGAGGTGATTCGGCCCAATGGAGAGAATATGACGTTCGGTTTGAGGTCCACTGATCGTACAGCCATAAAGTGATCGAACTTGTTTTGTCAGGATGTCTTCTACTCTTGGCCTGTCAAAGGGATAAAATAAGATAGAATGTTCCGGTAAGGTGGTTATTTCGGACAAATTGGTTCTGAGCCACTTTTGGTGATGATAGTATGTTCATAAAGTATGCTATCATCCCTCCTGTTGCCATTTCAACTTGAAGTGCAAACGGTAACTTCACAACCTAACCTGGTTATAGTAGCACTAACCAATGCTTCCAGAGCCACTTTGGCTTTAAAGGCAGGCGAGTGCTGCTTGCGTTTTGCTTTCATTTTGAACCACTATTTACAGCTTGTTTTTCAACTTAGCTAGTGGTCCTAATTTGGGGGAGTACTATACTTTTTAAACGAAAAGAGCCAGGGAAGTAGACTTGGGTCAGCAAACGCATTGATCCAACTGTTGTGCATTACGCCTGGATATTCCGTGTACTTTACCTGCTTAGCCCCCTTCTTTTGTAAGGCTTTATATAAATCCCGATTGGGTTGTACAGGAATAACATTGTCGATCTCACCGTGAAAAATCCAAAGCGGGACATGACCTGCATTTTCGGTGTATAAGTTTACGTTGGCTTGGCCGCAAATGGAAAATGCGGCCGCAAAATAATCGGGATAATGAATCACTAAATCATAGGTGCCGAAACCGCCCAGTGAGAGGCCACCGATATACATTCGTTTCTTATTGGCTAGTTTATGGTCGACTAAACTATCCATCAACTGTTTGACCAACCGCTCGGGGGTTGTTAGCCCTGCGATATTTAAGGTACGGTTGTAGGCCTCTGTCGTATCGGATTTAGTGAGGAACCTGTTCCAGGTGCTATCGGTGGGGCATTGGGGGAAAATAATAATAGCCGGAAACTGGTTGCGCAGGGAATCGCTTAAAAATAAAGAGGCCCCCAGATCCAGCTGATGTTCATTATCATTCCCTCTTTCCCCCGCCCCATGCAGGAAAACGACAACCGGGTATCGTTTATTTTTTTTATATTTTTCAGGAAATAACATTCGGTAGCACAAGGTATCGGTCCCCTGAATAAAGACCTCTTTTTTGTATTTGCTGAAATCTTGGGCTTGTGTGAAGTAAATAGATAGTAATAGTATAAGTACAGAGCCGATTTTTTTCATACAATTTAGTTAGCACTACTTTTAAATCTGTTGAATACTTTACTGATAATGAGATGAGTTATTACACGCGGGAAAGTATAGTTCAGCTAACGGGGTTAAACTTCGTCAAATTAATGAGCTCAATTATTTTACCACAGTGGGGCAACGGTTCTGATATGCTCTAAGGAGCCTCTTGTTTGTCGATTCCGTACGATTTCGGACAACTTGACGTGGTAGTGTCCGCTCTACTAATTTGTGATCAATACGACTGGAATACCAGCCTAGTGGTATGTCCCGGTGGGGAACCACAGCTCAGTTCAGTTGATATTTCCCTCGCTAAATTCTGGTAGATTATGGTCTCTTTAAGGGCCCTATTTATGGATCAGATACATGAACACTTCTTCGTCTCAGATATGAGCCTTATTTGAGAATAGCTGATTGATGATATTCGCTCTGGAACGACTTTACTGGATTCACTAAAGCTGCCTTAACGTTCCGTTAACATTCTTTTACTAGCCATTAACAAAAAAGTAGAACAAAATCATATAGGTTTGTTGAAATTCCGTGGTAACTAAAAAAACAAAAAATGATGAAATACGCACCTGTATATGCTTTGCTATTTTTGTTTATTTTTTGCACCGCTTGGAAAGGACAAAACAAAACTGGTCTACCAGCATATCCTAGTAAGTCCGAAATCAAAGACGTAATTTCCTCTCACGGACTAACCAATAGGACTTCAACTCGCGCCAACTTTTCTGGTGAATGGAAATTGAATGAGTCAAAAAGTGAACGTGTTGGCCAGTTTCCACTTTGCATATTCGGAGGAGGGGATCGGATGAGATCCAAAATAATGAAAATAGCCGGTCATGTAGATTTTCTAACGATAGACGTAGCAAGCTCCTCTGTTGATGGGTCGCTGGTTACTAGACAAGAGAAACTGATCTTCGACGGGAAAGAAAGTAAAGCTACTTTTGTTGGAAGCCCAAGGGAGATATCTATGGCAAAGTGGTCAGATGACGGCCAAACGATGACAATTAACTCGGTTAGATTCCTGGATTCAAATCGTGAGAAAGCAGATTTTAAAGTAACAGAGGTTTGGACGTTGATTAATGATGGAAAGTCTATCTCTGTCCAGGTCAATTCGAGCTCAACCTCCCGCGAGAATACGATGAAGCTCGTATACGATAAGCAACTGGCGGCAAATTACCGCTTCTAAGAGGAAGAGTATAATCGGTTTCTAAATATGGTCAAAAGGCAAGCCCGACGTTTAGTGTTGGGCTTGCTTGTTTTAATTCCAAACGGTACCAACACGTCGTTGGTACACCCTATCTCCACCATATTGTCTTCACGTTCCTACTTGATCATAGCCGTGTTCTATTCGGAGTACCTAGATTAGCCGCAGAAAATAGCCCCTAACCCCTGGTATCAAACCAACTAGTCTAGCCATCAGTTCTGTTTGATTATCGGCTCCTGAAACGCCCCATCTAAGAAGCAGATATATGTATAATTCGTCGTATCACTTGGGAGCGTTTTTGTTAGACAGTTGTACAGGCAACATATTTGTTCACTACATCTAACTACTTAGGGACAGAAATCCACAGTAGTTAGTAAAAGCAGCTTTGGTAGTGTCTCCGTTTGATATAAAACAAAGCATGGCTGGTAATGGCCCCAAAAGCACTAACGGATAGTAGACTTAGTCTAGAACATTTTAATAGGATTATAATCTTTTCAATTCGCCAGTATAATTAATTTGTATATAGTATAATACGAGCATAGGCAGTGTGATAGATAATTTGCCGTTGGTACACAAGTAAAGGGATTCATCGCCTGGAGTTAATTATTATTACTGACTTCTCGAATCATTTTCATACTAAACACCTCGGCTGTGAATAAGACTCCTACGATTCGTTCACTGGGTTGGTTAATCGGGTTGATTCTGCTCTTCTCCTGGAACTTACAGGCGAAGAGCAAGCCTCCTCACCATTCAGTTCAATTCACGAAGTTCTTCAACGTACCGACTCCCCCCATCCCTCCTGACCCTGACCCTCCCATCAGCCGGACGGCCACCGTGGGGCAATCTTTTCGGCTAGAGCTGCCTGACTTACTCCCTAACCGAACGAACGAGCATATCGGTGACGGGGATACCCGCCAATGGCCTGCATTTTGAAACGGGCCTTCCGCCAGCCATCCAGGGTGTACCCCTGACCGCCGGGGTGATGAACTTAACCCTGGTCAACGGCACAGCCACTGCCACCGCCTGGCGAGCCATCATCATTACCGTCAACCCTGACCCCAACCCCCCTCTTCCTCCTGACCCTGACCCTCCCATCAGCCGGACGGCCACCGTGGGGCAATCTTTTCGGCTAGAGCTGCCTGACTTACTCCCTAACCGAACGAGCATATCGGTGACGGGGATACCCGCCAATGGCCTGCATTTTGAAACGGGCCTTCCGCCAGCCATCCAGGGTGTACCCCTGACCGCCGGGGTGATGAACTTAACCCTGGTCAACGGCACAGCCACCGCCACCGCCTGGCGAGCCATCATCATTACCGTCAACTCAGGGCCAGGAAGCGCCCTGACGCTGCTGGCCCCCACCTATAACTGTGCCACAGGCGTATTTCACTTCAACACCAGTGGGGGCGATGGTAGCCCCATCACCTTCTTTGCCATTGGCATCACGGGGCCGACGACGAATCCCGATCAGTTTGTGGATACTGATCAGCGCACGGCGAGCGATGCACCTCCTATCCTGCTTCAGGCCATGCAGAACGGCACGACCGTAACCTACCTCTGGGATATTCGCGCTCAGTGCCCGGTCAATCAACCAGGGGGAACGCTGTCACTGCTGGCCCCCACCTACAACTGTGCAACGGGTGGGTTCCGGTTCAATACCAACGGGGGCGATAATAGCCCCATTACCTTCTTTGCCATTGGCATTACCGGCCCAACGACGAATCCCGATCAGTTCGTCGATACGGGTCTGCGCACGGCGGCCGACGCTCAGCCCTTACACCTACAAGCCACTCAGAGCGGGGTGACGGTGACCTATGTCTGGGACATTCGGGCTCAGTGCCCCCTCACGCCCCCTCCGCCGGGGAGCGCTCTGACACTGCTAGCCCCCACCTACAACTGTGCAACGGGTGGGTTCCGGTTCAATACCAGCGGGGGCGATAATAGCCCCATTACCTTCTTTGCCATTGGCATCACGGGACCGACGACGAATCCCGATCAGTTTGTGGACACTGAACTACGCACCGTTAATGATGTTCAACCGATTCTGCTCCAGGCTACCCAGAACGGTACAACGGTGACCTACCTATGGAACCTGAAAGCAGCTTGTGGCCGGGCGCGGCTTAGTGCGTCTGAACCAGAGCGTAGATTGAGTGTTAAGTTATTAGGTAATCCCGTCCTGGGCGAGATGGTGCACATCGAGGTGAGCGGAGCGGAAGGCCAGCCCCTGTTAGTGTCTTTGATCAACCAACAGGGACGCCCCGTTAGCGAGACCCGTATTGTGAAGGCGACTGCCGTTGAGCGACTTGAGGTAAAGCTGGGCCGTTCGCCAGGCGTGCATCTGCTTCAGGTGAGTACTCTCGATCAAACGGAAGTGGTGCGTGTGGTAAAGACTGACTAATTTACCCAGTCTACTTTAGGAGGAAATGCCAAAGCCCGGATCGCTTACCGACTTTAACAGGAAACAGGATCAGAGATAGTATGTATAGCTGTTCCTTTAAACGCCCATTTCTTGAAGCACGTATATGAATCCTCTACCGTCTCACCTGGGAGCATTAATGTAAGACTGTTGGATATAAACAAAAAAAGAGGTGGCTAACCTCTGTCGCCCTACCGATGCTTTGGAAAATTTCCGACCCCTTTGACGGCCCAGCCGGCGACGGTTAGGACGGAACCAGGGGTATTCAAAAAGTCAATCGAGTATCTTAAGGCAAGTAAGGTGTACTGAAATAATCTGTTGATAGAAAAGCCTCGTCCGTTGAAACTGGACGGACGAGGCTTTGACTCGATGAAATACGTGCTGGGGTAATCACCTCATTAAACACCCTGCCTGGCGTTCTAGGGAACACCAGTTTTGTTCATCAAACTTCTGGGTATCATCCGGTCGGCCGGGCGCCAGAAGACGCTTAATCGTCACGAAATCTAGTCCTCAAAGAAAAATGCACTGACTTCGGTCGCCCATAAGGCCGGCACTTCCAGCGCGGCAAAGTGCCCTCCTCTTGGCATCTTCGAGAAACGCTTTACGTTCACCATCCGTTGGGCCCAGTCTTGGGGAGTCGGAGCATCCGCCGGGAAGATGGCCACGCCGGTCGGCACCTTTACATACTGAGTTGATTGGAGCCCCCCTTCGGTTGTATAAGCGGCCAGCATTCCTTCTCGATACGTTCGGATGGATGTATTGATCGTCTGGGTGATCCAATAAATCATGATGTTGGTCAGCAGTTCATCCTTCGTGAAGCTGTTTTCCAGATTACCCTGGGTATCGCTCCACCCGTAAAATTTTTCAACAATCCACGAGGCCAGCCCCACCGGCGAATCGTTCAGTGCGTAGCCAAGCGTCTGCGGCTTGGTCGACTGAATCATATTGTAAGCCCCTTCGGCATACCACCATTGTTGAATGAACTGGCCAAACTCTTGTTCAGCGGGCGACATCGACGACCCGTCTTCGGTGCCCATCGGATAACCCACGTCGGTGAGGTGAATGGCCTGTAGGCGGTCTGGGTATTGATTGGCCAACGATTTGGTAATGCCCATGCCCAGATCGCCACCGGCCGCGACGAACGTGTCATACCCCAACACCTCTGTCATCAACTTCGCCCACAGATTCGCCGTCGCATCCTCGTTGAGCGCGACGCGATCGGAAAACCCGAAACCCGGAATCGACGGCACGACCACATCGAAGGAATGCGCCGGATTTCCCCCGTGAGTCGCCGGGTCGGTTAGCATCGGAATGACTTTGTAGAAACGAACGAAGCTATCCGGCCATCCGTGGCTCAGGATCAGCGGTTTAGGGTTGTCGCCTTTACCCTTCGCGTAGACGAAATGGATGCTGACGCCATTAATAGTCGTTGTAAACTGCGGCAGTTCATTCAGGGCCGCTTCCTGTTTGCGCCAGTCGTAGTTGTTTTGCCAATACGCCACCAACTCACGCAGGCACTCAGGATTGGTACCGTAATTCCAATCCGCATTTTGGGGTTCATCGGTCCACCGGGTACGTGTCAACCGCTGCTGAAGATCGTCCAGTACGTCCTGGGGAACCTGAATGGTAAACGGATTAAGTTGGGCCATGCTCTTAAGGATTGTTATCGATTAAAGATACGGGCTGACTGTGACAACCCTATGTCAGCAGGAACTCGCTGGGAAGCAGAAAATAAACGATACTGGTACGTTGCGTTACGGGTTAAGCTGACCGAAAAACGCCCGCACATCCGACATGTCTCATTCGGGGCTTCCATCGTCGTAATGTGCCCACCCTTGTCGAACTCAGACCAGTGAGGCATGCTTCCATCCCGGTCGACCCACCGGCGAATGGTGTTGTCAGCAGCAAACACGGCGACTCCCATCGGCTTCCTGTTTGCGCCAATCAAATGCATACCGCCAATAAGCCGCCAGTTCCTTTATGTAACCAACCGGTACGCCCCGGCTCCAGTCATCAACGGGAAGCTGATTTGGCCAGCGGGTGTTGTCAAGGCGTTGGGGCAGATCATCGAGGGCAGTTGGGGGAACTTGGAGCGTGAATGGATGTACATTCTGCACAGGTGAAAAGGGTATGAGGTAAGGATTGCATCGGTTGCAACTTACACAGCCCTCAGGCAGACAGAATTGGCATAATGTCGGTTAAAATGGTAGTTTTTGTCCCAGTCCTCTCAGGTTTCAACAATCGGGTAGGTCTTCACTACCGTTTACTGCCTCCGGTACGCTAAGGGCGTCATCCCAACCCGGTTCCGGAACGCTTTGGTGACGTACGACGTATCGGCGTAGCCTAGGTAGTAACAGATTTCCTGAACATTCATGCTGGTCTGGCGGAGCAGGCTTTGGGCTTCCAGAAAAACGGCATCCTCAATAATAGTCTTGGCCGACCGGCCGGTTTGGGCCAGCAACACCTCGCTGAGGTATTTAGGGGTGATACGCAGCCGGGATGCATAGTAGGCAACCTCCTTTTTTGCCAGAAACTCCTGCGCAACCAGCCGGTGAAACTCCTGCACTAATTGGTCCGCAGCCGACAAAGCCGGGTTCTGCCTCCCCAGTTCTCCCTCGTGAATCTTACGCACCAACAGCAACAATGAGTAAGTAAGACTGGCTACGATATCCGGCTCATTGCTAAACTGGTTCAAGACCCGAAAAAGCCCTTTTACTTTAGCGATGTTCTCCTCGTCTAAGATGGTGACATGCTTACCGCCGGGCAGGAAAAAGGGCAACGAAGCCCAAAGTGAAGTAGTGACCAATGGGGTTAATAACTCGGACCGGAACAGAATGGTATCGGCGGGTATGTCAGGCGTGCCGTATTTCCACTGCGAAACGATGCCTGGCCCAATGGTGATCAACGAACCCTGCTGCATTGGATACTGCCGACTACCGACCTCGAACGAACTGCCCGATGCGTAGGTGAGGCCAATGCCATAAAAGAATGTGCGGAACGGAAACCGTATGGCGGCCTCGTGGTAGGTTAGGTGGTCGACCAGGATGTAGCCTTTGTCGGCATCAGATGTATGATTTGTTGTGATGTAGGCATAGACATCAAACGAATCGAGGTCCATTTTTTTATTCATTCGTTCACGGTCAGCTACCAGATTTTAGTACCCGCTTAGCCAACAGTTTACGGAATATCTCCTGTATCGACGTTGTTAAGCAAAAGAAGTAGAGGAAATGACTAAGTCTAAACTGTCTTATTCGTTTATGACATAGTCTGAACCACTCCTAGTTCCAGAGGTAGTTCGGGGGTTGACATATCAAGTGAATCGGCGAATAGGCTGTACAGATTGAATTAAATGAGTATTTCAGCCCAGCTTTCTGTGTTAAGTTCCATCATGTACCTTTTGAATACATACGGCCCACCGCAGTGACCGTTCTGGGTTGGACTCGGAATATTACCGACAGCCCGTACGCCGGAGCTGGCCGGCCGCCTGATTGGTAATGCCCAATAATAAGCGTTGAATAACTGGTAGGATGGCGTCTTCTCAAGCGCCCGAAAATTGAGGCATCACCGTTAGCCTCTTTCGTCTCATATGGGAGCGGTTACTGAGAAAACGCAAAACAGGGGTTACATACCAGGAAAGAACACTGCAAATCTGGTTCGGTAGTCTAATATAAAAGGTGGTTTAAAGGGTGATAAGATAAGTAGAACGAAGGCCCCGTAAAGCATCGAATGACAACGTGCGTTACTGATACCCGTAGATAGTTGTTGCTTTTCCTAGGTTGGCTGTGGTTTTATGAGTAGCTTTTTGTTTATTCGTAGGGCAACCCCTAAGAAGTTGAGATGCGTAGGCGTTCACCCAACCGCTTACAGGCCAGCTAAACGGGTACCCGATTCATTCGAAAAGGAACTGCTTTTCAACTAGCTCTAGGACGATGTTCATTCAGTTCTATCCACCCAAACCCCTGCTGGCTAGCTTTATAAAAGGCTATCAGATTGTGCATGTCCAAACGCCCACTGGCGTGCCCTTGCCAACCCATCCCTTTCCGCCCCATGCAGTACAGAACCTCTCGTTCTATCCCCGCGATCCAATCGAAGTCTTTCACTATGGAACCCGACAGAGGGCTACTGCGCCCAGCTGCATTATTGTAGGGCCACAGCTTTCCCGGGTTGACCTAACTATGGGGCGTGACCTGTTAATCGTGGCTACTTTTTTTCAACCCGGTGGCCTACATCGACTATTGGGTATTCCCATGAGTGAGCTGCTGGATCAGGCCCTGGATGCGTCTCTGCTTTGGAATGCCCAGATTCGACAAGTCGATCAACAACTGCGGGAGACGACCAATTACCCTCAAATGCAGCAGATCGTCGAAGCGTTTTTGATCCGTCGACTCCAGCAAAAACAGGTTGAGATGCGCCCGATTGATGCGATTTTCCGGCTTTTGGAAGACCCCACCCGTCCCGTATCGCTACAGTATCTGGCTAGTCAGGCCTGCTTGAGCCCCCGGCAATTGGAACGGAAATTCTATGAACGGTTGGGGCTGGGACCCAAAACGTTCACGCGCCAGGTACGCTTTAGTCAGGCCATTCGCTTAAAAGAAAAACAGCCTGATTTAGATTGGCTGGAGGTGGCGGTCTGCTGTGGCTACTACGATCTAGCTCACATGCGCCGGGACTTTACCGAATTTGCGGGCTCTACGCCAACCTTACTCTTGCAAGAAGAAACCCAGTCGCTCGTGCGGCCTTATACATCTCACAATTTTTAGGGACAACGATGTCGTTTTTGTACCCCTATGGCCGGCAAGAAGTAGGTAGGTTTGTGCCCATCAAACCTCGATCCATTATGAAACGATTCATTTGTTGGGTTCTACTTGTCATGCTATTTCCACCTGCTTATGGCCAATCGAAAGCAGCCGTGTCAATGGGACTAAACCAAAAAAACAAGGACGATCAACAAGCGATTGAGCGCCAGGTGGAGGCCTTCTTTACAAGTTGGAACAAGCATAATTTTGGGGATATGAAAAACTACATCGCTCCCGATTGTGATTTTGTCAATATTGTGGGGATGCATTGGAAAGGGCGAGCCGACATCCAGTACGCCCATCAAGTGTTTCATGACATCAGCTTTCACGATATACCCTTAGCCAAGCGGGCCGTATCGATTCGGTTCGTTAAGTCCGACGTTGCGATTGTTCATGTGTTGATGCACGTGATGAAGGCATACATTGCGCCCGATGGGTCGAAAGCGGGCGACAATGATGCGTTAGCTACGTTTGTTTTTGTTAAACGAGGGGCTGTCTGGCTGGTTGAGGCCGTCGAAAATGTGGTGGTGAATGAAGGGGCGCAAGCTGGAAACCCCATTACGGTGAGAAATCAATCAAAAAAATAGACCATCCGTGTAGTCTCGACTAAACTCTCTTTCGTTCACCGTAGCTTTAAAATGCCCATTTAGGAGCATATTCATGAACGTTCTGTCGTCTCAACTAGGAGCCTTTTCTAAGAAGCATTCATTGGTGATTCCAAAGAGGGTTTGCATTAGGGGCGAATCTCACCATCTTGGCGGGCTAGTCGATCCAGTACATCGTAATACTGATCCCGTAAACCGTATCGGGTCTGGATGGGAATACCCAGGTCTTGATAGACATTCGTCTTGGCGTTGTAGAGCGGCCAATAGGGCCATTTACGGCCACCCTTAGGACCATTTGGGCTCCCATGTTGGGCAAACGTGATCCAATAATCGCTTAGTGCATCGGCAAGCATGGCGTCATCAGGGGCTTGACCATCATTTACATAAGCTGTCCAACTGGCTGGCACTTGGCCAAACACAAAGGGCAATTCGGAGGTATGAACAGCGGGAATACGATCACTTGAAGCATTGGTAGAAACCCGGGTAAACTGATACAGATAAGCTTGCCCACCGGCACCGATCACCAGCCGAGCAAGTGCGCGAGCCGGAGCCCCGAAGCCCAGATCCCCCACTAGCTGCTGCGATTGGGTTACGAGCTGGGCAGTATCCTCAACCGGATATAAGCTGGCCAATGCCCCGCTTGTATCCCCTAAGTCACCCTGGCCCAGCAGGGTATAGTACCCCGAAAGGCTTTGGGTCGGAGCACGTGGCTGGAAACGGATGCCTTCGGCGGCTGTTGTACCCACCAGAATGGGTACCCGGTTCCAACGCCCCAATTGGATGGCTTTATCGAGGGGTAAAGGCAGCACCCTCCCATCCACGACGGGACCAAACCAGACCTGATAGCCCCGCAGTGGGCCTTGGTGGGGACGTGGGTAGGCGGCCACCAGCCGGTCTGTGGATACAGACCGGAGAGCCGAGGCTGCTGACGCATCGGTACCGTCTATACCTAGCGTTTTAGCGCCCATCAGCGCCAGTGCTTCCGCTTTTTGACGGCGAAGTATGCCATTATGAAGCCCAGTCCCACTCTGCAAAATGGCCCGGTGAAAAAGTCCTTTAGCCAGGGGGCAAGCCAGAAGTTCGCCCACCGCAAACCCGCCGACGGATTCGCCAAAGAGGGTTACATTAGCCGGGTCACCCCCAAACTGAGCAATATTTCGTTGCACCCATTTCAGGGCGGCAATCTGATCCAGAAGCCCATAATTGCTGCTACCTTGTTGGGTGGATTCTGCACCTAGCGCCGGATGGGCCAAATACCCCAAAGCACCCACCCGGTAGTTTATCGTCACCACGACGACGCCTTTGTGGGCCAGTACCCGGCCATCGTAGCCCCGGGCACTGCCCCCCAAATACCCTCCGCCGTGAATCCACACCATAACGGGGCGAGTGGGGCGCTTTGTGGCAGTCGTAAACACATTGAGTGACAGGCAATCCTCGCTGGTAGGTCCCCAACTCTGGGATTGTTGGGGACAAGCGGGACCATATTCGGTGGCCAGTCGCAGCTCCTTCCAGGAAGGAACTGGAAAGGGGGGCTGCCAGCGTCGGTTGCCGACGGGAGCCGCTGCATACGGAATTCCCCGAAAATTAGTTACCCCGCTGGCATCCCGAACACCTTTTACGTGTCCGGTTTCAAGCCTGACCAGGGGATCCGTTTCAGCAGTCGTACGCCAGGCCTTAAAGGGGACAACCCAGAAATCGTCTCCCCGATGATCGGTAAGCAGCAGTAACGGAAAAACAAGCCACCCACAAAGGGCTATCATCGTTCGCATAGGACTAAAAAGGTAAGGTGAGTGGTTGATACGCTTACCGGTTATATCGTGGTAATAAGCCCATATCGCTACGTTTCAGAACCGGAACCATCAAAAAGGCTTGTCAACAACCAGTAGTTTTGAACTCATGGTTCTAGGTATGTACAATCAGGGACTACCTGATTAATGATGAGTAAATCCACCATCGACATTGATCGTTTGGCCCGTAATAAAATCACTGTCCTCCGAGGCCAGAAATACCACAACTCCCGCTAAATCGGTTGGCTGCTGCCGACGTTTGATGATTTGTCCTTCAACCACCATCTGCTGAATATAGCCCACCGTTTCAGGGTCGGCCATTTGCTGCACGCCCTCCGTTACCGTAAAGCCCGGTGTGACGCAGTTCACATTGATGCCCGTGCCCGCTAACTCACGGGCCAGCGCCCGGGTAAACGCCAGGATAGCCCCTTTCGAGGCCACATACGGCAGGAGCATGGGGGTACCGGCCCAGACCGTATCGGACGAGATGTTGATAATCTTCCCTTTTCCCTGCTGGCGCATACTGGGTATCACCGCTTTACTACACAGCCACATGCTTTTCACGTTGGTGGCCATGACCCGGTCCCAAATTGCCTCCGAAACCTGGTCAAAGGCCGTTAATGGAGGAATCAGTGCTGCATTATTGATCAGGATATCAATTCGGTGGTAACGTTGCAGGACCTGGGCTATCATCGCTTCTACCTGTTGCGGCTCCGCTACATCGGCACTTATTTCCAGGGCCTGCCCACCAGCTTGGTGTATCTTGGCAAGCGTATCGGCACAGGATAGGATGTCAATGGCGATCAGTTGAGCCCCCTCGCCAGCGAGGGCCAGACAGTACTGCTGCCCGATACCACGGGCTGCTCCCGTCACAATGGCCACTTGGTTTTTTAGTCGCATGTCAGTTTTCATATAACCGGTAGGATGACCTGACGGCTATCCAATGGCCAATCCATGAGTAGCAACGAGCCAGGAAGTTAACCCAAAAATAAAAGGCGACAGGGCACGGAAATTGGTAAAAAAAGGACTTTCTCGAATCAAAATCGTAAGTCGATCCGCTCCTGGTAGAGTCGGTCCGTTAAGCCCAGTTGTTTCTCGGGGGACTGTGCCTCCAGCCGATGAAAGTCAATGGGTGTTAAGCCGGTAAAGTCTTTGTAATCTTTCGCTAAATGCTGATAATCATAGTAGCCACACAGAAGGGCAATGCTTAGCCAGTCCTTGTCGGGATGGGCATTTTTAAGTTGAAAGGCTTTATCAAAACGAGCCACTCTGGCCAGTAAAGAAGCGGGTATGCCCATCCGCTCCCTGAACTTGCGTTCGAATTGCCGTGGGCATAAACAGGATTGGCTGGCCAGCCAATCCAGGCCGGGCCAATCCATTGAAATTGACTGGGTGTTGTGCAACAGGAGTTTAGCTACTTTATCAATACCATGGGCATTCTTTATAGATCGTCTGATCAGTCTTACGACAAACGACTCTACCCTTTCAAGCATTTCAGCATACGAGTTGGCATTTTTTAACTGTTCCGTGAGCGTTCGTATGTCTGGTGAGAAAACAGCCTCTGCATCGATATAGGTGTTGGTTAGCTCGTAGGCGGGAATGCCCGTTAAGCGGAATAAAACACCGGGTTGAAACTTGATATTGAGATATAAAAATTCCTGTCCAACATGCCGATTAGTCACCAATGTATGTTGACCATGAATGAAAGCCTCTGGTCGTTTGGTTTTATTCGTTTCTCCTGGATATTGAACGTATTCAGGATCCCGGAGAAAAAATTCAATGGAGTCACCGGTTTTTGGAGTATAAGCTTTGACCGGGATGGGTTCATTGGGAGCAAATACCAGATGGACGATACCGATATTTTCGATGTACTCCCGTAAAGCAGGGCTGGGTAAAAAACCTCTCAGGAGCATAGGCCATCCTTGTTGATCAGACCACTAAATTTACATTGTTCGCACCATTTTTTCCCATTAGTATATCGCAACTATAAACGGAGTTTATCGACTCCCTTAGAAATTAATGTCAGTTTACATACTCATGTAAAACCTAGAAAACAAGCTTATTCAGGGACCTATTCCGCGTATCGCGAAACGCCAATTTCTTAAAATAGATATATGAATTTTCTATCATATCATGAAGGAGCGATTATTGAGACGAAGTTAAAAGGTCTACAATTTCCAATTTTTACACTCTTGTTTTGTTAGGCTGTTGAATAAATAGTGTCAAGCCACGCCTTGGGCAATACGATGCTACCAGCAGTGTTTAACTAGTCATGATTTGATTTTTCTAATCAGACTAATGATGGCAAAAATCAACCTCCGTTTAAAACCCAGTACAGGTATCAAGCCATGATGCTTCATAATGTCCTGTAGTTTGTTAAAATCCGGAAGTCCATCGGCATTCAATACCATAGCGATGTCTTCAAAATAGTCAGATCCAAACGCATTACCCGGTGTTGTGCGGCAGAGAAATTCAACCGTTTCATTCGATTTATTTTCAAACATATGGATAGCCCCCAAAGGAATAACAAGCTTTTCACCCGGACCAATGTCTGTCGTTTTGCCGTTTACCGTCCATCTAACAATCCCTTTTTCCCCGTATACAGTTTCCTCAAAACCCTGATGATAATGTGGCATAGGAACTCGGCTTGAGGGCTTGATACAACAACGGAATTCGCAATATTCATCGTTTGTATCTCTGCCCTCCCTAAGGAAGTCAACTGTAATCCCGGCTTTATACACTATACTTTTCATATTGCTTCTTTTGTTTTTATCATTTTATAAAAAGCACAGTAGTTATGTTTATGGCTTCGTGTCTGTAAACATGACTGGTAGCTAGCCGATTGATTACCGCATTTTGTATTGCTTTAGTATTCGGCAGGCCGGCTGCTTTGTCACATGGACGCTGCTCCTCCAACTTAAACCTGACTAATTGGGGCATTTGCTCTGTCAACCACAACCTGTAAATGGAAGCCTGAATTTACCTAACCGGGGTGTTGAATTTGTCGCCGAAACGCTAGCGCTCACGCACTGCTTTTTGGTACACACCCAACCTAGTATTGGGCGCGATTTTGCGGAGCTAGTATTGACTAAATGACTGATAGTTAGTCAACACGAGTGTCGTGTTTTTTACGTCACATTAGATAAATCGGACTCTTACTAGCAAAGAAATCTTTTTTGCAATAGAATGACAAGCTTCCTGAAATTATTGCCATCTTACATCACCTTACCATAAAGTCTCTTTTAACGCCCCATTAAAGGAACAAATGCATTAAGACTTTATCGTCTCAGTTGGGAGCGTTTCGTGAGATGAAGTGACTTGTGGCTACAAATTCAGGGATTCTTCAACTATCAGGTAAAGTCGGGACTTTGACAGTATATACGAACGGTTTCGTATTCAGTCGCAAGCCGCCCAAGAAACGCCATTTAGGCTTAGGTTTTCGTTGCGAGCGGCTCGTTGACAGCAACGGGGTGTTAGCCAGCGTACCAATTGGGTTTTTCCCATTCACCTACTATGGATTGTGAATGAATTGGTGATCGCCGGTGCGAGGCCCAGACTGCACGCTCCACCCTGACCCAACCGTCACCGTCCAGCCCTCGCCACGGATGGTAGTGCCCTCAAGCCGAATTGGTCCAGCCAGCACGCGCTGGCCGTCGTCGCGGATCAGTACGCCCTTCGTTGCCTCCAATGTCCCCCACTCACCCTGGGTGCGGTAGGGCAGGACGAATACCGTCCCGGCTCCAGGAATGGGCGTGGCTCCTACGGCGTTGAACGTCGCCCCACCCCCTGACGGAACCATCAGCACAGGACCCTCCACAAAGCGCTTCCGCAATTCGAGTAGACGGGCTTTTCGCTGTTTGTCGTACTCCTCTTCTGCGGAGCGGATTTCCGAGCCACCATAACGGGATGAGGCCCCGTCCGCATCAGCAGTTGGCCTGATATCGAGAGCGACCATGACCATCTGCCCCAAGTCGGAGTTGCTACGTACATGGCGTCTCCAACCTACTGACACCGCATCAAGAAGCACCCCGTAGGCCGTACCAGTGGCGTAGGCTTGTTGCAGAAACGTCTCGTGTCCTTCGGCTGCGGCCAGGTGCTCGATGGTGCTTGCCACTGCCTCAGCATGGGAGTCAGCCGTGACGACAATACCCGTGTATTGGGCTAGACCTTCCCGAATCTCTTCGACGCGCTCGTTCTCGGCGGCATTGGCAAACTGCGAACGTCGCTTGAGTCGGAAGGCGGCTGCATCGCTCAGTGTACGTTTGCGGTCCTCACCCGACTGAGCCAATGCCCGTGACAAGGCACGCCACTCCAGCCGCAGCCAGATTCTGCCCTCGAACGTATCTAAGTGCGCATTCTGGCCGGAGAGGGGCATCAGCCCTAGCTCCGGTTGAATGCGGTGAAACAGTTCGTGCAACATAAACTCGCGCCGTACGCGCGCCGTTGGCAGGGCCGTGGTGAAGTCCCACATATAGGTGACCCAACGCGAACCACCCCACTCAACGGGTGAATTTGTGAAGCCCAAAACACGCGGCCAGTCGTCTGTCGGACGAGGTTGATTGGTGGCCAGTGTGTGCGTGCGCGCGTCGGCAAATACCATCGGCCCACACAACGAGAGTCCCCACAATCGTCCACTATCCCGTTGGCAGAGGGTGGCAGCCTCCCCAAAATAAACGTCGGCCCGTTGCGGATCAACCTGGCCGATTGTGGCATTGATAAGACACAGTGACAAGAATACAGGGCCCAGCCACGAGGTACAGATACTGAGTTGTCTATTCATGATTATACTGGTAGGAGTACCCTAACGGATGATGGGAAAACTGATCGAATACACCGTTTCACGACCCCGTTTGATTTGCCAATTCGCTATCAGAATAATCATCGAATTAGCCAGGTAGAGCGTCAGAATAATCGGAAGAAACACAAACGGTGAAAGTATATACGATGACTTCCCGAAGAGACTGACGATCCAGATAAAGAGAAAGCCATAGGTAATAAAACACCAGGTGATCTGGAAGTTAATAATACGCCTTCCGAGTTCATAGACGCCCTGCACTTTATCCCGTTTCATCATCCAAAGAATTAGCGGTAGAACCAGGTTGCCCAGTGGAATGACCCAAAACGAAAGTGTCGCTAAGTTCATCAGCTGTAAAAATGCCGGGTCTGCTTGTTTGATAAAATCCAACAATTCGTCAAGGGGTGTCCCTAAGGCCTGGGCGATCAAGCGGAGCGTATTCCCGCGCGGTTCCGTTTGTCCGGCTTCGATTCGTTGCAGGGTTCGCAGATTGATTGACGACTGGTCGGCGAGAGATTCCTGAGTAATGCCTTTGCTTTTTCTGAGCGACTCAATTTTTTCGGCTAACAATCCCTTACTCATTGTTGCGTTATTTTAATCAAATGTAGTTTGGAAAGGACGTTTGTCTGCCGGTTTTAACCTGACATTTCTACGGCATTTATGTCACCAGAAAACAAATTCACTCGTTACTCTCTCCTACGACCCACTAACAGCTCACTCAAGTATAGTTTAGACTAAGCCTCTACTCGTCAAACGTCCACGACGGCATCGCAATGGCCGGTAGGTCAGAGCGGCCCACCTTGGTCATTTAAAAAGTAGATAAATGAACCTGCCTTCGTCTTATGTTGAGGAGCGTTCCTGTGAGATCTTTGTACATTGCTCGGCCTTTTATAGTTTGGGAATTTTTCATCTCGTTAACAACCCCATAATAAAAGCTCAGCACAAAAACGAGTAGGTTTGCGGCCCACCGCAGTGGTTAAATCCATTGGGCCATAAAAAGAAATACTGATGAAGTACGTACCCCTATATGCATTGGTCTTGCTGGTTGCTGTTTACTCATCCAGTAAAGCACTCACCAAAACTGACCTGCCAAAAGACACCATCAAGGCCGAATCCAAACAGCTAAGTACAGCCTATGGACCTAGCCATATCACGCGTACCATCAAGCAAGATCGAAAGGGCAATATTTGGATAGCAACATTTGGTGGGGTGTATCGGTATGATGGAAAATCGTTTACCAATGTGACCAGTCAAGTGAGTTCAGCCCATTTTTTTTCGGTGTTAGAAGATCGAAAAGGAAATTTTTGGTTTAGTACCGTTGGCGAAGGGGTCTATTATTATGATGGGAAATCCTTTCAACAGTTTACCACCAAAGAGGGCCTGGCCCATAATGTGGTGACTAGTATTTATGAAGATAAAGCCGGTACTATTTGGTTTGGTACGGGAGGTGGAGCCAGCCGTTACGATGGGAAATCCTTTCGAAATTATAAAATGAATGAAGGGCTAAATTTAACACCGGACGAAAGACTCTTGCTGAAGGATAATAATGATGTTAATTCGATTATTGAAGATAAAACCGGCAAATTCTGGTTTGCCACCAGGGGCCATGCCTACCTGTATGATGGAAAAACATTTACCGTTCTCACTCATGAGGGCACCCCGTTTATAAATGTTCGTACGATCATCGAAGATAAAAATGGGGCTATCTGGCTGGGGGGGCTGTATGGTCTTTGGCGCTATGACGGCAGTCGCTTTACCAATTTCACCGAGCGTGGTGTTGCGTATGTTTACGAAGATAAAAAAGGCAACATCTGGACGAGTTCACTAACGAATTGGGGTTGGTCACTTTTCCGGTATGATGGCGAAACGTTATCAACCAAAAATCCCACGGTAACCGAAGTAGAATTAGAATCTGACGATACGAAAACCATGCTTTTTGGGATTTTAGAGGCTACTGATGGCCGTATTTGGTTCGGCTCAGGTGGGGCGTATCGGTATGATGGAAAGAGCATTACCGACTTTAAGAAGAAAGAGATTAACTAAAAGATGTATCGCTGTTTCCTAAAACGCCCATTTTCTTGAGACAGGAATAAACTTGCCCGATTTAGCTTTTTCAAATAAAAGTAGCTTTCCCAGAATTGGACTTCTAGTGAATAAGTAGCAAAGTCGTATAAAAATCGCACGTGAAACTTAACAAGCGGCTGTTTTCGTTAAATTTGTGTACTGTTAATCAATTCTAGCTATGGTTGTCTCACCCCGATTAACCAATGCCCAATTGGCCTTGCTTGAACTGTTCAGCTTCGAGATGAGTGAAGTCGAGGTGCTGTCTATGCGTCATGCGCTGATGCAACATTTCCGTACTCGGCTCGAAGAAGAGGCTCAAAAAGCCATTCAGCAAAAAGGCATAACCACTGCACAACTTGAAGAGCAATTGACTTTCGAGAATCGTACCGAGCGGCTAGGCCAAATACGGTCTGCTCAGTGAAAGTGGTTATTGATACAAATGGCCTGCTCCGCTCGATTCCTCGGGATGGATCTTACCGTTGGCTTTATGATGCATTTGCTGACAGGCAGTTTATCTGGGTTGTCAGTACTGAAATCTTGCTTGAATACGCTGAAATGACGAGCTATTATTATAGCTCTGTAGCTGCTGAGCTGGTCACATCGCTTTTGCTAGCGGCTCCCAACCACTTGCGGCAGGAACCTTACTTTCATTTTGGTCAAGTCAGTGCTGATCCAGATGACAACAAATTTGTGGACTGTGCTATTGCTGCTGGTGCCGATTGGTTGGTGTCCGACGATCATCACATTCTTAACTTGTTGCGGGAAACAAATCGGTTTCCACCACTACCCATCTGTTCTTTCGAGGAGTTTAAGAAAATTCTGAATCGATAGTTATTCAAGTAGAATCATGATCGTTGATTGGCTACCACAAATAACCAATGAGTGTTTGTGATACGTCTCATTTTGGGGAGCGTTTGGTGAGAAATTTCCTTTTCAATGGCTGCCTAATATTTTAATTTCTGTCCAGTGGTCCGCTACCCCGGCTCACTCGTCGCACGATCGCTTCGGCCTTTAGGTTTGGCCCCTATAAATATTCCAAGAATAGTATACCTTGGTAGGCTCTCAACTGGAGAGTAAACCAGTTCCAGTGGGGATGCCCTACCGTCTTCGGCTGAGTTAGCGACTCATGCCGGGCGGCCGGTGCCGATCGATTTAGGACCCCACTGGCTTACTAAAGCACTAGACTCAACCGGGTGGCCGGAGCCATAGAAATTCGGGCTGATGACCCATGAGCAAGCGGGGCGCCCCGTGGCGTATTGAGCGTGCAACAGTCAACTGGCTTATGTATTATCATTAACTCCTCCAAAAGTATGGGAAATTTCACGGTTTTCATCGGTATTGACATCTCTAAAGCTACGGCACCGGCCGCCCGGCCTGGACTGGGCCGTTGTCGTCGCCAATAAGTTGTTGTTTCACTATCAGTCGTCGAATGATCAGAAAGGAATTGAAAGCTTTGTAAAGCACTTAAAGCAACAATACCCACAGGCTAGCTTTGATAATAGCCTATATTGTATGGAACACACGGGAATTTACAACAATCACTTACTTAATTTCTTTCAAGATAAACGGGCAAATAGTTGG
This sequence comes from Spirosoma endbachense, assembly GCF_010233585.1. Lineage (NCBI taxonomy): Bacteria > Pseudomonadati > Bacteroidota > Cytophagia > Cytophagales > Cytophagaceae > Spirosoma > Spirosoma endbachense. The sequence continues at coordinate 9,234,769 of NZ_CP045997.1, read as the reverse complement.
GTGGAACATCCAATCCATATTAAAGAAAGCTTGGGTATGATTCGTGGTAAAAACGACAAAGTAGATGCCCAACGAATCGCTTTGTACGCCTACAAAAACCGAGATGAAGCTCGTCTATGGACCGCACGGGCGGCCCCGACCCAAGCGGGAGGTCATTCAAAAGTTGGACCGCTTGACAGCCACTCGTAGTCGGCTGGTCAAAGTACGTAAAATTCGGACCGCCGATGCGGCTTCAGTCTCCGCTGACCGATTCGGATGGCTTTATCTGCAGGAAAGAGCATAAAGCGGAGATGTTAGCCTGTCAGAAAACATTAGACGCTCTTGATAGAGATATCAAACAGATCCAGGAAGCTATTGCTGATACGATCCAGAAAGATCCTCAGTTAAAAGAATTATATGGGTATGTGCAATCCGTTAAAGGCGTTGGGCCGGCCATCGCCACCGAGCTCCTGATCATCACCGCCCGGCGGCCCGGCAACGAATTTAAAAGCATCACGGACCCTAAAAAATTAGCGGCTTCGGCCGTCCGATTGCCATGCCGGTGTAGTCCCTTTTGTGTATTCGTCAGGACAATATAGAGGGAAAGCGAAAACTAGCAATAAAGCCAATAAGCCCCTAAAAGCTCTATTACATACGGGAGCTATGTCAGCTATCCAGCATTCTCAGGAGCTAAAGGGCTATTATATCCGTAAGACAGCCGAAGGTAAGAATCAGATGTTGGTCATAAATAATGTTTGTAACAAATTGATTCATCGCGTTTTTGCCTGCGTACGGCGGAAAGAAAAATATAAAGATTTTTATTCCCCCGTTGTTGCTTGAATCATAGAAATTGCTCCGATGGTTTTTAAAAATCGGTGGTACACGATCCATTGATCGGACTAGTCATTAATCACTATTTTTTCACTCTCAACCTAGTTAAGCCACCACCGCTTCGTTTAGTAGGTTTCCATAAACTACGCTTTGTTTGGAAACAATACTCCTTACAGAAGGAATAGGTTATGAACCGAAAATACAACTACGTATTGCCGTTGATATCGTTGATCGTTTTATCAGGATTACAACTAAGTGGCCTTACCGCTTTTGCTCAGGGTCCTGGTCCGGGGCAAAGACTACCCCTACCTCCCATACCGATAAAAGGCGATACGACACATACCCTATCCAAACACTTCACGACGGCTTCTGCTGCCCAAAAAGCACCGGATGCAAAGGGATTTATTCAGCGATGGCTGGTGCTGGAACCGGTAAAGAAAGATATTGTCAGGAATAATATTTTCACCGACAATTACCTCAGAACAACGTTTTCGGCCGATAATTTTTCCACCGATTACACCACAGTCCCCCAAAATGGTGAAACAGTAAACGTGAGAAACCAGGAACTGAAGTGGTATGCGTTGGACAGCAAGTCATTCAACGTTAATTTATACCATTTTACCCACGCCATCAACAAGCCAACATACGGAATACTGGTCTGGCTGGTCACGGTCATCAATTGTCCTGAAGAAATCAAAAACGTCCGGATGGCTGCCGGATGTAATTCCGGCTGCATGTGGTGGTTGAACGGTCAGGAAGCCTTGCTGCTTTCCGGTGACCGGGATATGATTGCCGATAATGGTACCTCGGCCCGTTTAACGCTGAAAAAGGGAAAGAACATCATCCGCGGAGTCGTAATAAACGGGCCGGGTATGGCTAATTTTTGTGTCCGTTTTTTAGATGAAAAAGGATTGCCCGTAAAAAATCTCAGTTTGAGTTACGAATAACAGTGATTAGTCTGCTTAAGCTAATTAAACCAAATTAGTACATGAAAACAGTGAACGTAACCAGCCTGACCACTTTATTGGTTTTATGGCTAACACAGACCGTACTAGCCCAGATCGGAAGACCTTTTATTCATGATCCCTCAACCATCGCTGAATGTGACGGCAAGTTTTACACCTTCGGCACAGGCGGTGGCGGATTAATATCCGAAGATGGCTGGACCTGGCAGGGTGGCGGGGTGAGACCGGGTGGTGGAGCGGCTCCTGATGTCATCAAACTTGGGGATCGTTACCTTCTCATCTATGGCGCAACCGGTGGTTCACCCAACCACAAAGGAGCGATTCTGACCATGTGGAACAAGACATTGGATCCAAAGTCCCCTGATTTTACCTATTCTGAACCGGTTGTGGTGGCAACCTCGGATGGCTATGAAGAGAACGATGCCATTGACCCCGGTGTTATGCTAGACCCGACTACGGGCCGCCTTTGGCTCACCTACGGTACCTATTTTGGCTTCACGCGTCTGATCGAATTAGACCCCAAAACAGGAGGCCTCAAGGCAGGAAATAAACCCGTCGATGTAGCGATCGTCTGTGAAGCCAGCACGTTAGTGTATCGCGACGGTTGGTACTACCTGCTGGCCACGCATGGCAGTTGTTGCGATGGGGCCAACTCGACCTACAATGTGGTGGTGGGGCGTTCCAAAAAAATAACCGGCCCTTACCTCGATAATGTAGGCAGAAGCATGCTGGAAGGGGGTGGTAAACTGGTGGTGGCTACCCGCGGAGGATTAATAGGCCCCGGGCATTTTGGACACCTCATTCTGGAGAAAGGCGTTGAAAAAATGTCCATCCATTATGAAGCTGATTTAGAACAGGGTGGCCGAAGCGTATTAGGCATACTTCCGGTGGTTTGGAAAGATGGGTGGCCTGTTGCCGGTGAGAAGTTTAAAGAAGGCACGTATGAAATCGAATCGGTACGAAGAGGATATGGCTTAGAGTTGGCCGTTGATTTTACACGAATGACCGTTGGACCACGGGGGTTTGGTCAGCCCAGCAATGACCCAATAAAACCCGTTCAGGCTCAGCAATTAGCCGATGTAGTGAAAAACTGGCCAACCGGTCCTATTAAGTTGAGAATAGGCGACTACATGTCCCGTCCCCATCAACAATGGACGATTACCGATGCGGCTGATACGACCGGCTATTTAGGTGGTCCCTATTATAAAATTGTCCTTGCCGGAACCGATCGGGCCTTAGCGGCAACTACCGATGCAGACGTACTAACCGTACCGGCATTTACCGGCTCCCCTGAACAATTATGGCGAATCGATCAATTGACGGATGGCACCTACCGGATAATGCCTAAGATCGTACCGAATTCGGGAAAGAAGTTAGTGCTGGTATCTTCCGGAGACAGCACACCGACCCTGGCAGAATTTGATTTTAACAGCGATAATTCTAAATGGAATTTCAGGGCTCACTAAGGATATTCATCACACGACTGATGCTGTGAGGATTGTCTATTGTGTTACTCTGTTCGTTGCAGAGTAGTTGGTAAGGCTTATTATGAGTGATTTATGAGATAAGTATGGCAAGCAACAACTCCTAATTGCGCGGCTATGCTTATTATATTATCAGAAGTCATCTAACATAAATGCCCCGAAGGGCATCTATTGACAAGTTAAAGCATCGCTGTTGGAAAGCTTCCACCATTAGGTAATCTGAATGACCATCTTTTTGCCCGCTTCGACCTTTTGTGTCCAAGCTTCTTCGATGTTTTCCAAGGTTTCCTGCTGGATATTTATGGCAATTTTTCCCAGAGCCGCTAATTCGAAAATTTCAGGCAAAAATTTGGTTTTGTAGTCGAGTAAATCCTGTTGCGAAAAGCTGCCCAAGCCTGACCCTATTAATTCCAGGGCTGAACTACGCAACACGGCTGAGGGCAAGTGAATTGCCGCCCCGGCCATCTCGCCAACGGCCACCACGCGTGTCCGATGCGGCAAACGATGAATGCCTCCACTCGTAAGGGATCTGATGAGTAATTCAATGGGTTTGCCCCATAAATAGTCAATGACAATATCAATGGGAGTCTGTTGATGAATTGCTTTTATCTGCTCAATAATAGCCTCATCTTTCTGGTTTAACGAAATGATTTCATTGGCACCGGCTTGCTTTAACTGATCTAAGAGATGGGGGTTTCGACCGCTCACAATAAGGGTAGATGCCCCATAGTACTGAGCCAGTTGAAACGCTAAGAGGCCAGTTACACCCGTAGCGCCATTAATGAAAACGGTTTCTCCCTTTTGCAGCTTGGCCCGATTTACTAAGGGCATGGCCGAGCCCATGATGGCATTGGGCAGAGCCGCAGCCAGTGAAAAACTTAGATTATCGGGTAGAGTGGTAACCTGTTTTTTATTAATGATCGATTTTTGGGCTATCATGCCCGTTACGCCTTGTGCATATACTCTTGAACCATCTTCCAGCGTACCAACTCCATCAAATCCAACGACTGTTGGTAGGTTTGAATAGTTAGCATAGTGCTTCCCACTGGCCCGTCCTTTATCAAGATTATGAACAGCCGCTGCTTTCACATGCACGATCAGTTGCTCATCGGTTTGAGGGACAGGCTCGGGAAAATCTGAATAGATGGGCGATGTACCTAATTGATGTAAAACGGCTGCTTTCATTTTTGGTGATTCGTTGAGACGAGATTAATTTATCTGAGGTTCTAAAGTTGGGAGTATTGACAGAATGGTACAGCATGGTTCGCTGTCTTTATGCAATGTTAAATCGGTTTGCACCATCTTCTTGTCAGATACCGGCTATCTTTTGAAAAGCCTGCTTTTACGAGATTAAGTAAACGAGTTTAAAAAGAGTTCAAGCTGAAGCATACGTATTAACTAAAAAACGGACCAAACTCATAGTCCGTTTTGTGCCTGCTTACATTTATCTCTTCAGGCTCATGCCACCATCCATGATCAGTTCAGCACCGGTAATGAAGCTAGCCGCATCACTACTGAAGTAAGCCACCCGTTTACCAACATCCTCGGCTTTACCTATCTGTTTAAGTGGTATACGGTCAATCATCCAATTGTTCAGCTGCTGTAATTGATCATCGGCATTACCCGCCTTCTTAAGAATCTCGGTTTGAGTGGGTCCTGGGCTTATACTGTTTACCCGAATGTGGCGGGGAGCCAGTTCGACAGCCGCAATCCGCATAATGGCATTTAAAGCCGCCTTGCTAGACGAGTAAATAGACGAATTAGCCCCGTCCATACTGACTGTGTTAGACGAAAGAAAGACGACGGATCCACCGTCATTGAGTAAGGGGATAAACCGGCTTAGGGTAAAGTAAGCCCCTTTGAAATTGACGTTAAATACGGTATCAAATGCTTCTTCCGTTGCTTGCACAATACTAGCGCCACCCAGTACACCAGCGTTGATAATGAGAATATCAATTTTTCCGTACCTATCCTTTACAAAAGCAGCCAGTTCGTCTACAGCGGCAAGCTGCCCTTGATCAGCCACTACACCTGTGACGTCTAAGTCGGTAGCGGCCTTCTCAACGGCCTCTTTTCGCCGACCGGTAATGATGACCTGGGCTCCCTGTTGTTTTAATTCGTTAGCTGCGGCATAACCAATGCCACTATTTCCGCCCGTAACCAGCGCTATTTTTCCTGTTAGCGTATTCATAAACTTAACAATTAATTTAATCGAGGCAAAAGTATAGCTTGTTTGGTATAACTTTGTTACCAGTACAACCAAGTATACCAGCTATGCAGGAAGACAAGCGACTAGAGATGGCTAATGAGGTTTTGGCCAATCCCCGGAATCAACGCCAGGAAGTACAGGCTTTACAGGATACAATTTATGTACTTGGCGGCAAGTGGAGACTACCCATCATCAATTCAATATGTAACGGTAACAAACGCTTTCGCGATATTGAGCGGAGTATACCCGGCATCACAACCCGAATGCTCTCGCGCGAACTGAAGGAGATGGAGGCTAATCAATTGATTCGCCGAACGGTGATTCCGACAACGCCAGTGGGGGTTGAGTACACCTCGACAGAATATTGCCAGAGCTTTGGCGACATTATTCTAGAAATGATCAAATGGGGAAAGCAACACCGGGAGCGTATAATAAAACAGTAAATTAAAAAGAAAGCAGTGCGTTAGATAATCTGTTTCGGCAGGGTTCATAAATGCGTCGGATCATTCAGATTAATCTTGTATATGCCTGCGTGTATGCTATTAATCTTTGAAATTCATAAGTCATGCTTTGTTCTTAATACAATGTCAGGACCTGACTGTGACCAATTTTGTGTCATCAAACAACACAGAACCAATCACAACATGAAAACGCTCATCAAAAAAACGTGGCTACTCAGTTTATTACTGGTAGTGAACACGGTAGCACAAGCCCAACGTAGCGAAGCCACCGGGTTCAACATGCCGGCTCTGAATCCCAAAAGTGCTCTCGCGGGTATTAGTGGAAACCACGTCGGCATTCGGGTTCCCGATTATGCTGCGGCCATTAAATGGTATACGGAGAAACTGGATTTCAGAGTCATTCACGAGTGGGATTATGCGGACGAGAAACTCGCCTATCTGGCCCCGGCGAATACGAATGGTTTTTGGATTGAGATTTTGGCGGGTGGTAAGCTAACCCCGAATCAAAAATTCGATGATCTTGGGAAAAGTCTTGAAAACGGCGGTTACCACCATTTTTGTGTTCACGTAACGAATATGAAACAGGTGCTGACCGAGTTGAAAAATCGGGACGTCACCGTTATTGGCCAGCCTTTTTATCTAAAAGCCATAACAAGAAACCTGGCCTTCATCCAGGATCCCTGGGGGAATATGATTGAGCTTGCCGAAGTGGTTAAACAGTAACCTATAAAGATTACTATTTTTGAAAATGCTCCGGTATCTGATCGGAGCATTTTCAATTTGGTACCGTCACAAAGCAAGCCGTCGATTTTTCGGACCCTAGTTCGCTTTTCATTTTGTGCCAAAATGAATAATTGACAAAAACGTAACACCATTTGAGCCATGTCGGGCAGCTTACTGGAACTGATTGAGCAAAGTGAGATAATTCAGGCACTGAATATGGAATTTGCCGCTGTTCGAGACAGAGGGGATCTTCAAAAAGTACTTGCCGAAAAACTGAACGGGTTAGTTGACTTTCATAGCCATTTTATTGAGTTGATCAATCCAGATGAATCGTCCGTTTCGATGTTTTTGGATGACATCCCTTTAGAAACGGATGACGCCACATACCGGGAAAGATTGACGAATAAAGGACTGATGAACAACGAAACAGTCAGTAAAATACTGAACGCTAAAGAGCCCGTCGTTGAGGATGTGACTCAAGTGCTTAGCCATGACGGGAATACTCGTATCTCGCATCAAACTAGTATTAAGCGGCTTATCTGGAGCAAATTATCGATAAGTGATAAGGCCATTGGCATTTGGGGGATCTCCCAACTTGATAATCAATACGCCACTACGAGCCACCTTCGGTTGATTAGGCAGATAGCCAGTATGCTTTCAATTGCGGTCAATAGCATCTTGGCGAACGAAGAAATAAATCGTCGTGAAGAAGAGAAATCAAAAATTCTATCGTTCAGCAATGCCATTGCGTCGGCAAGCGACAAATACACGCTGGGGAAAATAATTGGTCAGCAACTGGATAACTTATTCAACATTCATGAATACTGTATCTATATTATTTCAAGGGATGAAAAATGGCGATGGGCTTACCTATTTGACCGGGACACGGCCATAGCGAAATACCCTGATTTTAAAGACCTGATTGAGTTACCTCAAGATAATAATGACGAGCTTTACCAGGTTGCCAAGAATGCCACCGATGTCTTGCTGCTCACGGCAGAGGAATATTACCAACTGCCCGGAACAGCCCCGTACCGGGAAATGGGAGATGCGATCAATTTTAGGGGTTGGGGCTGTCATACGATCCGTTTAGCGCAGGAAGACGTTGCGGTTTTAACGTTTAATCATAATGACATGAAACCGCAGCTGGGGCTATTTAAAAGCATTTGTTCCCAGCTCGCTATTACAGCATCCAACCTGCTGAGCAGAGACGAACTGGAACGCAGGGAAAACGAGAAAACGATCCTGCTTTCGCTGAGTACCGAAATTGCTTCGCTTAAAAGCCGGGTGGACCTATTTAAAGTGGTGAATGCCAAAATAAAGGATATATTTTCGGTCACTCAGTTTGGTATCGTGAAGGTCGATGAAGATGGAATGACACATAGCGCCTTTATGATGGACCTGGGCCTTTCAGAAACGGATCAGTCAGATTTTGAGCGACTTACCAAACTAAAATATAGCGTAGCGGATTATTTACAGTTTGGTACGCAATCCGCCTTTGGGAAATTTTTCCGCAAACAGACGGGTCTATCGCCAAAATCGTACCGTCAGAAACCGTAAGTTGGACTAGTATTGATGTAGATTATTACGCAAATTGAATTAATATTTTGTCAGCTACATTCAACTGCTTACGCCAATAAAGTATGTCACGCGTAAAAATTAAACGGGCTAGTTCAGTCGTCGACATGCCGGATGTAACGTTCCATTAATTCAAATCGATTCGTTAATCGTCCACGAAAATGTCCTAATAGGATCAACATAGTGTGTGCAATTTTCAGGGCTATATGATACATAAAGTAATACTTCCTGTATTTTAAGAGTATTTTACTGTTTTATTGTATTTTTATTGTTTTTATGGTAAGTTGAAACATGCATTATCCTTTGATAATGTATGTCAAACATTTTGTAAGTGTTCTCCAGTGAGAGCGGCTATTGATTCCTATTATGCCTTTTTCAGAAACTACTGACGATAAGTTATTGTGGCAGGCGTTTAAGCAAGGAGATAAAGGAGCATTCTCGTTGTTATACCAGCGCTATATCCGGGTGCTGTTAAGTTATGGTAACAAAATATCTCAGGACGAACAGGCGGTAGAAGATGCGGTTCAGGATCTGTTTGTCGATTTATGGCAGAGTCGTAGACGCCTGAGCGATGTGGAGTCTGCCCGCTTTTATTTATTTCGTTCACTGCGCCGGAAGATTCACCAATCGATCCGACCTGATCAATCGTTATCTGAAAATTGGGAATCCACGGACGAAGCGTTTTTACCTATCAGCCCAGCCCAGGAAACTGAACTGATCAATGCCGAAACGATACAGCTACAGACGACTGATTTACAGGGTAAAATGAAAAGTTTACCCCTGCGGCAGTACGAAGTCCTTATGCTCTACTATTACCAGGGCTTCAATTACGCTCAGATTGCGTCAATCTTAGCCATCAACGAGCAATCGGTTCGAAATCTACTGCAACGGGGTCTTCATAAACTCCGGCAACTAGCCCATTTAGGGAGTATTTTATTTGTATTGCTATTTTTTTTGCTTGAAGTGAGTTAAATCCACTCTTTATCTCCTCTTTCCTAATATAGGAATCGTTTTATTTATTAGCCAAAAAGTAGCATGGGCTATGCTGATTATAAGTTAGAGAACTTTCTAAAAGATGATTCCTTTACCCAATGGGTCTATCAGCCGACGCCGGAGAACAATACGTTTTGGGAATGTTTTCAGGAAGAGCACCCTGAAATGCTGCCTATAATTGATGATGCACGAACCATTTTATTGTCGATTGAACAGGAAGTCATAGCGAACTATCCAGACGACCGTCAGGTGGAGCGGATATTCAACCAGGTGCAGGAGCGGATACAAACTGTCTCATTTGTTCAATCTCGCTTTGGCTGGCCCTGGCTGGCAGCTGCTTCGGTGCTGCTTTGTCTTGGCCTCTGGTTATATAAGCAGAATCAGATGCCCACCCAATATGAGCAACTCATTGATCAGGCATCTGCTACATTACAGGAAAATAATAATCTATCTACTGTACCCTTGCTGGTTCGTTTACCGGATAAAAGTACTGTTTTGCTGAAACCCAATAGTCGGATCAGTTACGCCAAAGACTTGGATCGTCAGGTCAAACGAGAGGTCTATTTGTCGGGGGAAGCGTTCTTCGAGGTAACCAAAAATCCAGATAAACCGTTCTTTGTTTATGCCGATGAGTTGGTGACTAAAGTGCTGGGCACAAGCTTCTGGATTAAAGCCACCGACGCCAGTAAGCAGGTTGTGGTTCAGGTAAAAACGGGGAAAGTATCGGTCTTTGCACGAAACGATAGCCGAGCCAATGAGATGAAAGCCAATCGGGAACTGGAAGGGGTTGTGCTGACGCCTAATCAGCAAATAACGTTCTCGCGCAGCGATGTGCGAATGAAGAAATCGTTGGTTTCTGCACCCCTTCCTGTTCACCTTCAGCGATTTGAATTTAAAGATGAACCTGTAACACGCATTTTCGTGGCTTTGGAGCAGGCCTACGGAATTGACATTATTTACGATGAAGAGTTACTGGGCAACTGCCTGGTAACGGCATCGCTGGCGGAGGAGCCGCTGTATGAGAAACTTAGATTGCTCTGCAAGGGCATCGAAGGTCAATATGAAGTGGTTGATGCGCAGATTGTTATATCAGCCAAAGGTTGTCAATAAATAAGTTTATGTAGCCCCAAACCCAACTCGTTGAACCCATTTGTTATGAGCCACTAAGCTAGTGTTTCAATTCTTTTTTTGTTACGTATACATATATCCGTTATATGACGGAAAGGAATTTTTATGTCTTTTTTTATCAAATAAAAACCTTTACATACATGAGAAAAACGTTTCCAAACCTGGCTTATTGGCAAACGATTGTGCGAATAAGTTGTCTGCCGCTGGCTATTTCGTTTTTAGTGACCAGTATGGCGCTGGCTACGGGCATTCGAGCGCAAACCATTCTGGATACCCGGATTACGCTTCACCTGCAAAATCAGAACATGAAAACGATTTTGGCGGTTATTGAAGAGCAGACGAACGTAAAATTCCTGTATAGCACGAGCCTGATCCAGGCGGAGCGAAAAATCTCTCTGAATGTTCAGCAGGAAAAGCTGGGAATGGTATTGGAAGAGATGCTTAAGCCGATGAACCTAGGCTATGAAGTGTCGGGAAAACAGATCATTCTAAATCGGTTGCCTTCCACTACTCCTCCTATCAGCCCCAAACCGGCCTCCTCAGAAAGAACGCTATTGAATACGCCTATTGATCATGATGTTTCCGGTACCGTTTTAGATGAAAAAGGCGGAGCGTTGCCTGGTGTTTCAGTGGTTATAAAAGGGAGCCAACGAGGAACCACCTCTGATGGTAATGGCCAATTCCGGTTGACCAACGTACCCGACGGCCCAACGGTACTGGTGTTCAGTTTTGTTGGTTACCAGACGCAGGAAATTTCGGTGGGCAGCCAAACTACCCTTCGAATAGCGATGAGTACTGATGAAAAATCACTGAATGAAGTGGTGGTGGTGGGTTATGGTACCCAAAAGAAACGTGATCTGACCGGGGCCATTTCGTCCATATCCAGCAAGGATATTGCCGAGACACCAGCCTCTAATGTACTATCCAATGCGCAGGGTCGCCTGGCAGGAGTGGATATTGTCCGCGCGGATGGTAATCCCGGCTCCAGTCCGGTGATCCGCATTCGGGGGAACCGGTCAATCAATGCCAGCAATAACCCCCTGTATGTGATTGATGGCATTCCAACCGACGTGAGTATCAGCGATTTCAATCCCAATGATATTGAATCGATGGAGGTGCTGAAAGATGCCAGCGCCGTTGCCATTTATGGTTCACGCGGGGCCAATGGCGTCATTCTGATTACGACGAAGAAAGGAAAGGAAGGGAAGGCAGTCATTAGCTATGATGGCTATTACGGCATTAAGAAAGCCAGAAAGAATTTTCTGTCCATGAACGGAACCGAATTTGCGCGATACGTTCGGGTGTCGCGGGGGCTATCGGCTGAAGATGCCAGTCAGGATGCTACGATTATGAGTCCGGTTGAAGCCGAGAATTTAAAGAACGGCGTTTCAACCAATTGGCTGGATCTGGTGCTGCGTGATGGCGTTCAGCAAAGTCATCAGATCGCGGCCAGCGGAGGGGCAAAAAATACAACCTACTATCTGTCTGGCTCGTTTTTCGACGAAAAAGGCGTTCTCCAGAAAAGCGATTATCGCCGATATTCATTCCGGGCGAATATCAATATGAACGTAACGGAACGGCTGAAAGTAGGTGTCAGCGCGACAGTGTCGACCGATCTGCAAAATGTCATGGTGAACCGGCCTTATACCTATGCACTGGGCTACTCACCCCTGATTACGCCTTACGATGCGGCCGGGAACGTAGTGCCCTACCCGAATCCCAGAGAAGGGTTACAGGCGAACCCGCTCATGGATTACCAGCCCAATCAATACACCGATGAGCGCAAAAAATACCGTGTCTTTGCTACGATGTTTGGGGAGTACAAAATTGCAGATGGCTTTACCTATCGGCTCAACTATGGCCCTGATCTCAGCACCTTTCGGGCCGGAACGTACACGGGCACGTTGACCGGAAGCGTGAACTCCGCCAGCGTCAATAACCAGCAAAACTTTGCCTACACGCTTGAAAACCTCCTAACATTTGACCGGAAATTCGGGCATCATGGCTTAAATGTGGTGGGATTGTTCAGCACCCAGAAGAATCGCTTCGAATCGTCCATGGCCAGTGGGCAAAATATCCCCATCGAAACGGCTTCCTTTTACAACCTGGGCAGTTCGGGCGTGATTACAGGTATCGGTAGTTCGCTGACGCAGTGGGGATTATTATCCTACATGGGTCGCATCAACTATGGTTTTAACAGCCGCTATTTGCTTACGTTAACCGGGCGTGCCGACGGCTCTTCGCGACTCTCCCCCGGTCGAAAATGGGCGTTTTTTCCATCGATATCCGCTGGTTGGGTTATTTCTGACGAAGCTTTCATGAAGGCTAATCCAGTGTTATCATTTCTAAAAATCCGCGCTGGTTACGGGGCTGTCGGCAATACGTCGATCGATCCGTATCAAACGCTGGGTGGATTGACGCGGTCGATTTATGCGTACGGCACCGAGGCCGCTTATGGGTATAGCCTGAGTGTCATTCCCAATCCGGATTTGCGCTGGGAAATCTCCAAAACGCTCAATATTGGTTTAGATTTTGGATTCCTGAATGATCGAATCAGCGGATCGCTGGAACTCTACGATACCCGAACCAGCGACCTGCTACTCAATCGGTTGATTCCAATAACCTCTGGCTACACGTCCATCCTGCAAAACATTGGTGCGACCCAAAACCGGGGCATAGAACTCACGCTTAACGGATCCATTCTGAACACATCGAAAGGGTTTAAATGGGATGCCAGTCTGAATTTCTTTTCGAATAAGGAAGAAATTACCGAATTATTCAACGGACAGACGGACGATGTAGGAAACAAGTGGTTCATTGGCAAGCCGGTCAGCGTTTTTTATAGTTACAAGCAACTGGGCATCTGGCAAACGGGAGAAGTTGATGCGGCCAAAGCCGCTGGCCAGCGGCCAGGCGATATCAAGATTGCCGACGTCAACGGGCGTGATCCGAAAGGAAATTTGACGAAGCAGCCCGATGGCGTTATCAATGCCGACGACCGCACTGTACTGGGTTCGACCGTACCAAAGTGGAGCGGTGGACTTACCAACCGGTTTAGTTATAAGGGAATTGACTTTTCCTTTCTGGTGTATGCCCGGCAGGGCCAGATGCTTCAGAGTGGTTTTCATAACCTGGGCGGAAACCAGTGGCAGGGGCGCTACAACAATATTAATTTCGATTACTGGACTCCAACCAATCCGAGCAATAGCATTCCAATACCCTATACCTCCTCGGCGCCCTTGTATGCCGACGCGGTTAGCTACTTCAACGGTTCGTTTGTCAAAATCCGAAACATCACGCTGGGTTATACCCTGCCGAAGAGCCTGCTGGCTAAGGTTGGCGTTTCAAGCCTGCGTCTATACGGCACTGCCGACAACGCCCTAATTTTCTCGCCTTATAAACTGGTCGATCCAGAGTCCAGCTCCGGTATCGTTGGTGGGGCTACGCCCATGACATCCGCAGTCTACGTATTCGGTATGAATCTCAAATTTTAAGCCCAGCCATGAAAAAAATAAATACCTTTTTATCAACGGCCCTCTTACTCATCAGCCTGTTTTCGTGTCAGGATATTCTGGAAGAGAATCCGGTGGGGCTGGCTGCCGCCGATAGTTATTATGCTACACCAAAAGGAATCAGTGACGCCCTGAATGCCACATATAGCCGTTTACGCGTGTTTTATGGGCAGGAGGATGCCAGCTTTTTAACTGTTCCCGGAACCGATATGTATACCAATGGTTTTGGGGGCGTGACCAATCACCCGGCGGTAAATGATTACTCGACTAACTTTTTAGGCACCGATACGTTCGTTACCTCCGTCTGGAATAACTTCTACGTAGGCATTAACCAGGCGAACGCCGTCATTAACCGCGCTCCGGCGGTGGCCGGATTGAGCGATGCCGAAAAAAACCGAATCCTGGGTGAAGCTCGTTTTCTTCGGGCTCTGTTTTATTTCCATCTGGTGCAACAGTTCGGCGATATCCATTTCTCCCTGCAGGAATCCGTTGGGGTTCAGACCACAGCGAAACGAACCCCTGTTGCCACGATCTATGAGCAGGGCATTGTGCCCGATTTACAGTTTGCCATAGCGAATTTACCGGCTAAAGCGGCCAATTATGGTCGGGCTACCAAAGCCGCATCGGAAGCCCTGTTGGCGAGGGTGCAACTGACACGGGGCAACTGGGCGGAAGCCGAAGCGCTGGCGTCGAACGTCATCAAAAATTACAGCTTCCAGCTTGTCAAACCCTATGCGAATCTGTGGGATATCAACAACGATCAAAACGCAGAAGTGATCTGGTCGGTGCAATTCACGAGCGACGTGCTGACTAACGGCGACGGTAACCAAGCGCACCTGTTTTTTCTGATCGACTATACCCAAAATCCGACCATCGTACGGGATCTGGCCAACGGACGGGCTTACCAGCGATTTATGCCGACAAATTATCTGATCAAGCTCTTCGACCAGACCAAAGACAGCCGGTGGGAAGGTTCTTTCAAAACCGTATTTTTTGCCAATACCAAAGGGACAATCAACGGCAAAACGGTTATGCCCGGCGATACGGCCATCAAGATTGTGACCTATCCCGTTCCCGACAATGTACAAAACACGGCCCCCTACTGGTACATCGACTTTAACGATAAATGGGTAGGGGCTTCTACGATTACCAATAACGAGATTGGTGGAGGCCAGCGTCGACGCTTTCCAGTACTCAAGAAATTTCTCGATCCCCTACGCATCAGCGTCAATGCCGTCGAAGGACGCCGGGACTTTATCGTTCTTCGGCTGGCCGAAATGTATCTCATTGCCGGAGAAGCAGCCTGGCGGCAAAATAAGCTGGCCGAATCGGCCACGTATTTTAATGTGGTTCGCACGCGAGCGGCAATTTCGGGCAAGGAAAAAGACATGCAGGTAAGTGCTGCTGATATCAACCTGGAGTTCATTCTGGATGAGCGGGGGCGCGAACTGGCTGGCGAAGGCTTGCGCTGGTACGATCTAAAACGGACGGGAACATTGCTGACACGGGTGAAACAGTACAACCTCGATGCGGCTCCCAACATCAAGGAAATGCATCTTGTACGCCCGATTCCGCAAACGCAGATTGACCGGGTAACGAATCCGAGTGAGTTTTCCCAAAATCCGGGTTACTAAGAAGTCCCAAACTACCCGGTAATTGTCCACTTTCGGGTAGTTACAACACTTATGTCCTTATGAACTCCAGGCTATTTATCGGAAGTGTAGTTGTTACGACATTGGTTGTCAGTGTATTGTTTATAGGAGCGAGGCAGCATCAACCCGCCCAGCGCCCAAACGTGCTTTTTATTTGCATTGATGACCTGCGGCCTGATTTAGCGTGCTACGGTAATCCGATTATCCATTCTCCGAATCTTGATCGATTGGCGAAGCAGTCAGCCCTGTTTATGCATCAATACGTGACCCAGCCTACTTGCGGGGCTTCTCGGTATAGTCTGCTCACCGGGCGTTTACCGCGCAACACCGTGGAGCTGACAAACGAAGCGATTGAAAAGGAAATCGCCGGAAAACCCCGTGCCGAGGTACCGGAAACGTTCATCGATAATCTGCGCCGGAACGGCTATTACACCGTCGGAATCGGTAAAATCAGCCACTCCGCCGATGGATACGTCTATAAGTACGAGGAGCCGAAAAGCAACGTACTGGAATTGCCCCATAGCTGGGATGAAATGTTGTTTGATCCTGGCAAATGGAAAACAGGCTGGAACGCGTTTTTTGCTTATGCCGACGGCTCCAACCGCCAAAGCCGGAAAGCCCAGGTGAAGCCGTATGAAAGCGCGGAAGTCGATGACGAGGGTTATCCAGACGGATTATCGGCCAAAATAGCCGTAGCCAAACTGAAAGAACTGTCGGCCAGGAAGCAACCATTTTTCCTGAGCGTAGGTTTCTTCAAGCCTCATTTACCCTTCAATGCGCCCAGGAAATACTGGGATTTGTACGACGAAACTAAAATTCCCCTAACGCCCTCCCCAGCTGTTCCCGAAAAGGTTAGCGCGGCCAGTCTGCACGAAAGTGCTGAATTCAACGGATACAAGCAGGGCGATGAGCAGGCTAGCCTGGAAAAGCCGGTTTCGGATGCTTATGCGCGCAAATTGCGCCATGCCTATTACGCCGGCGTGAGTTATACAGATGCGCAGGTGGGTAAGGTACTGGATGCTTTAGCGCAGTCGGGTATGGATAAAAACACGATCGTGATCGTTTGGAGCGATCACGGCTGGCACCTGGGCGATTACCGGGTTTGGGGCAAACACACCATCTTCGATCAGGCCGTCCGGAGCGTCCTGATGGTAAAAACGCCAGCAATGAAAAACGGGTTGGTACGAAAAGAAGTCGTTAGTTCCGTTGATATTTACCCGACGCTTATGGAGTTATGTAACGTGAAAGCACCAACAGCACTGGATGGCAAAAGTTTTGGCAGCCTGCTAAAAAAGGGGAAATTGACGCATTGGGATAATGTGGCCTATAGTTATTTTAAACAGGGCATTACCCTCCGCACGGATCGCTACCGGCTGACCAAATACTTTCGTACTCAGGAACCAACCGTTGAACTATATGATCACCAGAACGACCCGAATGAAAATCACAACGTTGCTGGTGAACACCCGGATCTTGTCAAGCATCTGAGCCCGATTTGGGACAAGGGCAATACCGGCCTGTTCAACTAAGCACAGGTTATAAAGTGCCCCCATTTTAAAAGCCCTTATATTCCCTCACCAAAATGGCAATCAAACTCTTCATTTCGTTTCTGGCCTTATCGCTGCTGTGCTCTCCTACGTTACAATTACCAGAGAAAAAGCCCAATATCATCCTGATTCTGGCCGACGATATGGGCTATTCTGACATTGGCTGCTATGGCTCTGAGATTAAGACGCCAAACCTGGATGATCTGGCCAAAAACGGGCTTCGTATGCCGCAGTTCTATAATGCGTCACGTTGTTGTCCCACCCGGGCGTCACTGTTGACGGGCCTGTTCCAACACCAGGCAGGGGTGGGCGATATGGTGAATACTCGCCCGCAACCGGCTTATCAAGGTTATCTGAATCAGCATTGTGTGACCCTGGCTGAAGCACTGAAGGAAAGTGGCTATAAAACTTACATGGCGGGCAAATGGCATGTGGGTACCAAGCCCGAACACTGGCCTACAAAACGAGGCTTTGATCGCTATTTTGGGTTGATTGACGGGGCGGGTAGTTACTTTGACAATTCGTCGTACCGCCCGAATCAAAAGCTCACCATCGCGCTGGACGATCAGGAGTATACACCCGAAAAAGGGTATTATGCAACGAATGCGTATACGGATCATGCCCTTGACTTCATTGAGCAAAACCCTAAAGACAAACCGTTTTTTCTTTACCTGGCTTTTACCGCTCCCCACTGGCCATTGCATGCCTTACCGGAAGATATTGCCAACTATAAAACAGCGTATCGAAAAGGCTGGGATCAGCTTCGGGAAGAGCGATTTGAGCGCATGAAAACAATGGGCATTCTGGCTAAAGACACCCGGCTTTCACCACGTGATAACAAGATACCAGCCTGGGACTCATTAACTGAAGAACAAAAACAGAGCTGGGAGGACAAGATGGCCGTTTATGCAGCCATGATTGACCGAATGGATCAGAACATCGGTCGAATCCGGCAAAAATTAAAGGCTTCGGGGCAGGACCAAAATACGGTAATTCTGTTTCTTTCGGATAACGGAGCCAGCCATGAGAACATTACAACCGATGGGTTTTTGCCGCAGATTTACGAAAGCAGCAAGAAACCGGCCAGTGATCCTTCTTCCTTTACCGCCTATGGCATGCGAGGGGCTAATTTAAGTAACACGCCCTTTCGGCTATACAAACACTGGGAGTTTGAAGGCGGCACAGCTACACCGTTTATTGCGTACGGGCCATCTATTGTGCAACCAGGTAAAGTTGACCCGCGACCAGGTCATATTACAGATATAATGGTGACGTGTCTTGATCTGGCGGGTGGAACCTACCCAAAAGTCTACAAAGGAAACGATATTACCCCTACAGAAGGCATAAGCCTTGTCCCTGTGTTTCGGGGAAAATCCTGGAAAGGGCATGAAGCGCTCTTTTTTGAGCACGAAGGTAATCGGGCTGTCCGTCAGGGGGACTGGAAACTCGTTTCGGACTATCCGTCTAATCAATGGCAACTCTACAATTTGAAAACGGACCGAACTGAATTACAGGACATGGCTGGGAAAGAGCCCAAACGGGTTAAAGAAATGGAGGCCCTCTATACCTCCTGGTCCAAACGGGCTGGGGTCATACCATATGGAGAATTAACTAAAAAGTAGTTCAGTTATACGTCCGATTCGGAATAAGTCAGAAAATATCCTGTAGCCTTATAAGCTAGCTAAATTGATGATTGACAATAAATCTGGAAAGTTCCTATTAACGGCATAAGCATGACCCTAGGCAATAGGTGAGGAAACTACTTGTTATGATGACTTGTTTCACTTACGTTTGTGACTTAATTCATCTTTCGCATGGCAACTCCAGTTCACCAAGCTCTAAGCTCTAGTCGTTCTTCGCCCTTTGGTGTGATTAATTCTTCCCGTCAGGGAGTCCTGCGCTCTCAAGTTGATGAGGTGGCTGCCCTAGTCGGATTAACCGATCGGGAAATGGCCTATGCTCTTAATATGACACCCCGTAATTTACACCGACTTAAGGATGAGCAACGCTTTAGCGTAGATGCCTCCGAGCGCCTGCTTTTACTGAAGAATCTATTAATACATGCCCTGGATACATTTGAGGGACGCAAAGTAACCGTTTTGCAATGGCTACGAACACCCATTCGGGAATTGGCTAGCCAAGCCCCTCTTCAATTACTCGACACGGTGACAGGCTTTGGTTTAGCCGATGATGTGTTGGGTCGCTTAGATTACGGTTTGCCAGCCTGATTAAGCCCTTATGAGCCTTCTTTATCGCATCATCCGGGACAAATATCGGCAGGAACCCCTATCGGCGGTGGGGAGTCGGTTATTCGGTGGCCGCTGGAATCCCAAAGGTGTCGGTGTGTTGTACGCTACATCAACACCTGAGTTGGGCTTAGTCGAAACCCTAGCCCACGCTCCAGCAGTTCGCTATGAGGACTTACCTACTTATTGGGTGTTTTCTTTAGAAGTGCCCGATGACATCCACTATTATAAGCGGAATGAATTACCTGATTATTGGCAAGACGAAACCTACGAGCGAACCCAAACTTGGTTGAAAGACTGGTTAGCAGTACCCGACCAGTTAGGGGTTGCTGTACCCTCTGTATTAGTACCCCTATCTTATAATGTGCTTTTGCACCCGGCACACCGTTTATTTGAAAAGATTCAAATTGTCAGCCAAGAAATTCAGCCTGTTGACCGACGGCTTTGGCGCTTACCAACTTAGCGTTGCTTGCTCGTTCTCTTGTTTCCCTCTACCCAATCACCGTTCAGTTAAACGTCCGTGACTGTTGCACAACCCTTTTGGGATGAGATAGCCCTTGAAGTAACCCATCCAATAAAGGCAAAAAAAGAGTCCTCTGGCTGCAAAGCCAACACTTGAGTAACCACTTTAGGCCAGCGCTTTGCCAACAGCCACTTCTTGAGGTTGTAGGCTGTTGCCGCCATTACCATCCGCTTGTGAGCACTCGTTTTACCTTTGCCTGGCGCCCGACGCATCCCAAAGTAGTTCAGTAAACTACCAACCGCGACGGCGGACCGTTACAGGCTCAACCACCGCACTCCGTCGCCTTTTCAGCCGCTTCCCTTTCGCACTCGTCAAGCGAGCTTCCATCCGCTCATACTCCCGAATATACATGGTCACACTGAGTGATTTACGATCTCGTTTGCCACAACAACTTTCCTTGATGGGACAATTTTGACAGGCACTCAAGTTGGCAATGTAGTGATAGTTACCATACCCACCGGCCATCTTAAGGCCGTGATTGCGTAAAATGGCTCCGTGATTGCAGCGGTATTATCCTTCTCAGGTTCATACGTAAAGGGCTCACGGACGGGAATGTAACGCCCAAACAAAGGGATATAGACCTCACTATGTCGATTCTCTAAGGCGGCATAGTTTTCGCCTGAGCTAAAGCCGCGACGGCGGCCCGGCCGCATCGGCTAGCACACACTGAAGTGATAAGTTCAAACTTGACAAACGAGCGCGGGTTCGGTCGACTATGTTTACCAAATGGCGTGAATCTTTTTGGTCAGCCGAGTCGGCCTGAATGTGCGTAATCACCTGGTGGTCGGACCGATTTCTATGATCTAAACAAGCGCGGGCGTATACTTTTTGTCATAATTTCGGTCTTCCCGAACGCAGGCAAAAACGCGTAGAACTAACTTGTTGCGGACGTTATTGAGCACCGCCCGGCGGCCCGGTTTGCTTAAATCGGCAGCCATGAAATGGACACCATTCGTTTCGTCTTCCGGCTTGTTTCTTGCCGTAATGATCACCGTTGCCCCCGCTTTCAACAGGCGGTCAGCGATCGCTTTACCCGCACCTTTACTGCCGCCTGTTACCAGTGCGATTTTGCCCACCAGTTCGTTTTCAAATGTAAAGACCATAACCTAGTTGATTTGTTTAGGCCAAATTTGGGGTGTATGGCCGGGGCTGACAAGTACGGACTTACGAATCAAATAGGGATAAATTTATCCCTATTGACCTGCCCAAGGCGTATAGCTACCTTTGTGGTATGTACGAACGAAAGATCTTACCAGAGCTGAACTGCGGGCTTGACCTGATCGGCGAAGTACTGTACGGAAAATGGAAGATGCGGCTTTTGTGGTTTATCAACGAAGGATTTCAACGGCCCAGCGAGCTGCAGCGAAAAATTCCGGGTGCTTCCCGACGCGTGCTGAATGTACAGTTGAAGGAACTGGAAAGCCACGAGTTGGTTGGGAAAGTAATATACCCGGTTGTGCCGCCCAAGGTTGAATATCATCTTACCGATTTCGGCAAATCACTCATCCCTGTTATTGGCGCCATCGGGCAGTGGGGCGATCAGCATGATGGGCGGTTGCGGATGCTCATTCTAAAGAACATCCTACCTTAATCACGATGATGGCTATCCTGGCTAGTTTCTAATGCCTTCCAAACTCCAAGCCGCCGGGAATTGCCCCGCAACGGCTTCTGATCTAATTTGTTTAGTCCAGCAAAGACTAGGGGATTTCTCCGCCGTCACATAAAACCCGAATGAATTCATGAAGCTTGCATCGTCTCATTTGGGAGCATTTTATGAGATTGAAGTTCATCCTCCCTCTGCCCTCGTAGTTAAATCTCTGCAATACCCATTCGGAATGCCAATTGGTTGCCGACAAAATTAGGTAATAAAAAAATTACCCAAACCGATTTGTAGGGTAATAAAAATATTACCTTTGTCGCGTAAACATTTCGTCGATATGAAAACATCAATGCTGATTATAATGCTGGAAAAGGCCGGATGGCAACAGATTAGACAAGTTGAAGGTGATTTCCTTTTCAGCCACTCTAGCCATAGTAAGCTAATATCTATTCCCAACTTAGGAGAACAGCCGCTCAAAGTCGAACTGCTCAATGACATTTTTCAAACGGCAGGTCTTAAAGCGAGGGTTCATAAAGTCGCCTTCAATCCAAGAACTATATGGAATGCCTGGCAACGTCTTTTTAGCTAAATGGTGGGTATGAATAGCGTAGCACAAAAAATTTGCTTACCTGTCCGAATCGAATGGGGCCATAAGGAATTTGTAGCACAACTTAAATCCGATAGCTTTTTATTTACAACCCAATCGGACTCCGTACCAACTATTTTGGTTAAGCTAAAAAACTTGCTTGCGGATTATTTAGCGCATGAAGGCAAACAAGCATCGCCTTGGCAAGACCGCCAAGTTGACGATTTCGAATTTCAATGTGAGTATAATTTAGCGGCCTTCTTCGAGCTTTACCAAGAGCTGAAAATATCGGCAATCGCTGCAAGAGCTGGTATCAATCCCAACCTTTTGCAACAATATGTGTCAGGCAATAAACGGGCGTCCCAAGCCCAAGCCAATA
Organism: Spirosoma endbachense; assembly: GCF_010233585.1. Taxonomy (NCBI): domain Bacteria; kingdom Pseudomonadati; phylum Bacteroidota; class Cytophagia; order Cytophagales; family Cytophagaceae; genus Spirosoma; species Spirosoma endbachense. The sequence continues at coordinate 9,212,373 of NZ_CP045997.1, read as the reverse complement.
AAATTCAAACAGCGATTCATGACTTAGCCAGTGAGCTACAACAGATATCTGTGTTCTAAAGACTTTTGGAATAGGACCTTGTCTCGCCGAACGCCCATTTCTTGAAGCAGAGTCATGAAGATTCAACCGTCTCGAATAGGAGGGTTTCCTGCGACAGTTCCAGCACTACGATCGTGAGCCTTGTGACAAGTGCGAAATTTAGAGAACAGGGAAGGCTGCTCTAAATCGGACATAGGATGTCCATAATCGGACACATGATAGGTGAATTTCTATATAAATAGGCTGAATTTCAGCCATTTATAGTATATGGCAAACTGTTTGTACTTACCAAGTTTGCCCTATACTATAAGGGCGCTTAAACCTGGGTAGCTTGAACGTTTTTTGGTAAGGATCCCCCATCTATCTCGCTCATAAACGCTCTTTTTATGCTTGGAAATTATCTAACCGTAGCGATCAGGAATATCCTTAAATACAAAGTGTTTTCACTGATCAATGTTTTAGGCCTGGCATTAGCCCTGTCTGTCGGCCTGTTAATCGTGTTGATGCTAGCCGACCAGAAGGAGTATGATCAATTTAACCAGCAGAAGGAGCGGATTTACCGCCTTCTTTCAGATGACGCCAACTCGCCCTTCCCCAATGCAACCTCACCGATTCCCCTGGCTGCGGAGTTGAAGAACCACTATCCCATTGTAGAACAGGCTACAAGGTTGGTGAGAGGGGTTGGAGGAGATGCCATCTATAATCGTAAAACCGCGGAGATTCGCGGTTTTTTTTCAGATCCTTCCTTTTTCGAGGTATTCAGTTTTGACTTGACGAAAGGCGATAAAAGGACGGCCCTTCATGAGCCGAATTCCATGATAATTACCGACAAGGTTGCTCAGACCTTATTTGGTTCTCAAAATCCAATCGGTAAAACAGTTCGCTATTTTGACCGGGGACTGCACTACCTGGGAGGCAACCGGAAAGAAGTGGCCCCAACCGAATGGGGCCACTATACAATCACGGGTGTGATTGCCAGTCAAAATTATAACTGATGTTACGCCAACTCCATTTGTGGATGTTGGCTGAGTTGATTTTTGAGGACGGCCAGTTCCGCAAAAGCCGCTTGCAGGGCTTTGAGGTATAACCGCCCTTTCAAGGCAAAATGATTGGTGGTTATCAACTTGTTAGGGCGAAAAAAGCCCAAAAATATGGTTGCTCAACTAGAAGACTTTGCCGACAAATTCCTAACATTGATTCAGTTCATGAATCAAGAACTGGTTTTATAAGAAAGCCCTGCAGGTCATTATTGATATTAGCTTTACAAGGTGTGTTGTCGGGCGACAGAGAGCACGCTTGTAGGTCAGGCGAACAGCCCAACCCAATGAGGGTGTAAAGGTTAAAGTGCGCCCCGTTTAAGAAATTCCCGTCGTCTCATGCTAGGCTCCCATTTGAGTTGATGGAGTTCTTTTTTAACTGCTTCCTAAATGGAGCTTTTTTTGAGAATAGTTTTAAGCCACTAATAGTTGGCTCAGGTGTAAGCCTATTACCGAACTTCATTTTTTAAATGAAAATAACCACGGCAGCAAATCTGGTTCGGCAAATACGTTGCCCGTAATATCATGTTTTAAGCCTGGATATTCTGTGTATTTCGCATTTTTTGCACCGCTTTGTTGTAACGCTTTTATCAGGCTCCTATCTGGCCAGGGATTAATAACGTCATCAATCGCACCGTGAAAAATCCACACCGGAACATGGGCTGCTCTTTTAGGATACAGCTCTACGTTAGCCTGCCCACATATAGGAAAAGCAGCCGCAAAATAACCGGGATAATGGATGATCAAATCGTAAGTGCCAAAGGCGCCAAGTGAAGTGCCGCCCAGATAAATTCTTTTTCTGTCTGCAATTTTATGTTCCGCTAAACTGTCCATTAAAAGTTTGACCATCCGTTCTGGTGTTGAAAGTGCCAGGGTGTTCATCTTATGGTTAAAGGCTGCTGTTGTATCGTAAGGCGGCCCCGGAGGAATTTTGAACCACATGCTGTCCGCAGGACATTGCGGCAAAACTACCAGAGCAGGAAATTTTTTCCGGACCGAATCATGTAAAAACAAACTACCGCCATCGATGAATTGACGTTCATTATCATTTCCTCTTGCGCCTGCCCCATGCAGGAAAACGACCAAAGGGTATGACTTTGCGGGGTCATAACTTTCAGGATGTAATATTCTGTAACGCAACGTGTCTTTACCTTGGATAAAAAGCGCTTTTTTATAGGCACTGAAATCCTGTGCATGGGAGAAATGAATACAAATCAATAACGTAAGTAGCGATATGAAATTTTTCATTTGAACTATTTAGAAATACGTTTACAAACGTAGTGAATGTGCCTAACAGGACTCAGTTAACGTTTTCCGCAAAGCTAGGGACTCCAAAGATTTTTCAAAATAAGCTTGACGACTGCCTTTCTACGGCATATGAGTGGCATATAATTATTGACCAGACTAATCGTTGTCGAAAAAGCAAGGTAGCTCAATTCGAGCCTATTTTGAGAATTTGTTAGTTCGGCTTTGATAGGCCAGCAGTCGTGAGGATTCTACCAGCTCGTCTTTTTGTAGCCCCAGATAGCGTAGTACAAAATAAAACCAAACAACGGTAGTAACAGCCCATACGCCAGTTTAGGGCTAACCACATCGGTTAAATAGCCATGCAGCAAGGGTAACAAGGCTCCACCCGATATACCCATGATCAACAGGGCTGAGCCCGTTTTGGTAAACCGGCCGAGCCGGTTCAACGCCAGCGGCCAGATAGCAGGCCAAATGGGAGCTAAGCCAAAACCCATCAACGCTACGCACAGCACAGAGCGAAAACCACTAGTGAGCAAAGTAGCTATGGTCAGTACTAGGCTGTAAAGGGCTCCGAAACGCAAAGCTGCCTGCTGTGAGATGAAACGAGGAATCAAAATGATACCTAGTAGATAGCCCCCTAATAGCCCATAAAGTGTGTAGGTGGTGAAATATTTGGCTTCGTCATTAGCAAACCCTAGTGCCCGACCATAATTGATAATAGTGTCCCCGGCGATGACTTCGGCACCGACATAACAAAACAGCGTGATGACGCCTAGCACCAGATTAGGAAATTGCCAAATACTGGTGTGTTCAGATCGGTCGGTTGTACCTGCTGTCACATCGGCCGATGGATCGTCCTGTTCTTCGGAAACTTCGGGCAAATTCGAAAAACGGATCAAACCAGCCAGCCCGACCAATAACCCCGTCAAAATTAGATAAGGCGACACGATCTTCTCCAATGAAGCCGCTCCAGTTACTGTACCAGCTCCCGTTAGCAGTAAGCCGCCAAAAATATATTGGCTGGCAATACCGGCCAGTTTATTGGCAATCCCCATAAAACTGATGCGTTGAGCTGCGCTCTCCCGTGGGCCTAGAATAGTGGCGTATGGATTGGCGGCTGTTTGGAGCACGGTCATACCGATACCCGTTACGAACAGACCGATTAAAAAGAGTGGGTAAGAGACCACTCGAACGGCGGGTACAAACGTTACTGTTCCCGTGGCCATCACTAGTAAACCCAGTGACATTCCCTTCTTGAAGCCAGTCCGCTTTAACACGATGGATGCTGGAACAGCCATCACTGTATAAGAGATCAAAAAGGCAAAGGCGACTAAATTAGACGCTACCGTGCTTAGATTGAATACCTGTTTAAAAAAGGCAATTAGCACGCTGTTGACCCAAGTGAGAAAGCCAAATACGGAAAACAAGATGCCAATGACGAGTAGTGGAGCGAAGTAATTCTGCGTTTTTGGGGGCTGGGAAACCATACGTTGGGGTAGTGAGTAAAATTAGCGCGTAAGGAGAGATCTATACGCACGGGCTAAAAGAGGGTAAGATGCTACATTAAACGTTGGTTCTCAATAGATCGGTAGGTATTTTTTGCAACGAATATATACTAGTAAGGCATGACTCAACCGCTAGGGGCTACTACTCTCTGCAAATATTCTATCGAGTGGGGCCATCAAAAGCAATTTGGTCTCCTCAATCCATGTCGTGAAAAACGCCCTTATTGTTTTCGGTAATAGATGCGAACGGTATCATAGTCCGGATTGAGATAGACCAGCGGAGCACTGGTTTGCATCGTCGTCGCCTTTTGAGTCGCCTCAAAAAAGAATTTGATATAGTAGCGATGGAGCTGGGTACTATCCAGATAACTGGTCAGCATCGTCTTTGATCGAAGATCAATGACATTGGTGAGGTTGGTCGATTGATCGGGATTCAAGCGACAGTTTACCTGTTGATCTTGATAAAAGGTCAGCGTGTCCGCGTCGAAACGACTAGTCCTTAAGGTTTGCGTATGCCCGGTTAACTGTGGTGTTAGGGTACGGGTAGGTGTTACGGTTTTGACCCATTGCCAGCTACCGATTCGATTTTGTCGAAATAAAACGAAGGCCTGATCGGAAGCCAGGTCGGGTCTGGGGCAACTGGTTAACAGCATCAGAGTCAACAAGAAACCGCTCAAATACAGTGTCCGCCTTAGCATCGTTGTTTACTGTTTTTATTGTTGAGCCTTTTTATCACTGATCAGTTGGGTTGATTCGGTTGCCCACTCACGTTTAGGTATAGAAGCACCGAAGCAACCTGATATAATGTAAGTGAGGATTTTACGCCGGGCGGCCGGAGTGTTAAGAAACGGCAAAACGACCGATACTCACCTTCTAGCGATCGATTTGCTAACTAGTGTTCCTTAACCGGTATAGGTCCATTGGGTCTTCTTTTACGTTGTCAACTCACCTTGGTCATTTCTCCCATTGAGTACCCGACCCTGTTTCATATATGCCTGACTTTGTGTCGTACAATTGTACTGTGTCCTTCGTGCGTGGCGTGCTCTACCGAGAGAAACCGGAACCGGAAATTAAAAGTAAAAACAACAACTTCTTGATCTATAATGTATTAACTAAAAATTGTGTGAAAAACAGCGTTCAAAACCGTTGCAAATCTGCTACGCCTTTTCACTGCTATAACATTGATTATCAATTCGATTGTACCTAAAAAGGCGAACAAATAAATAATTATTCATCTATTGGCTTTTTGAGCTATGATGAAGGGTATTTTTGAAAATGCCATTTAATTTTCTAGAATCTTCTTACATAGTTATCGTAACTAACAAAGCAGTGTTTGCGCCGACTAAACCTTGTTATTCAGCTCGTATCAGAAAAGAATGAAAGCTTTGGTGGATAGCTTCAGCGTATAAATTCTTAACGCAGGTTAATCTGGCTCAACTCACGTAATTTGCTGTATAGCGTTTGTATAGCAAGAAGTACAACGTTTGTTGCACAGGCATCAGCATAGTTATACGGATAACCTCACTCACCAATGGAATTAAAGCAACGGATTCTCACAGATCGCTCAAAAGGTATAACCCATGTTGACCTAGAAAAGGGCGTTATATGCGGCTATTTAGCGGCCTTTAATGAAGCCGATCCGGAGAGGTTTATGCTTTGTCCAGGTGCGTTTTTTAAGACAGTAGCAGCCAATGGGCCAACGGCTATAAAGCCTAGGATCACTCATGATCTGGGATTTAATAATACTGTTGTTCTTGGTAAACTAACTATACTGAGGGAGGATAACTATGGACTTTATTATGAGTCACAGGTGCTTAAAAACACAAGGGGGCTGGAGTTTTCTACCCACTATATAATCAACTGCTTATGAAGTAAAATAAGCACTATTTAAGTAGTTTCTGTTACTCTGTTCTCTGGCTTTAACGACTAACTCGCAAGTAAACAATCATGTTATATGATCCAGATCTATCTATCCAGCATCCGTTGTGTTAGTGATACTTCCGAGCTAACCCCTGATGAACCTTATGTACTTGTTACAGTCGTTAATCTGGCTGCCACACCAGTTCCAACTTTTGATGTAACTCTTTATGCTTTTGATGGTGTGAGCAGTCGGGAAACGCATTATTCCCAAGGCATTTCATCCTCTTTTTGGGGAATCAATGCTCGTCCTGCCCAATTGACTGATCCAAACAATGTCATCTTTTTGGTGACACTGATGGAGAATGATGATGGTAATCCGCAAGCGCTTAGAAGTATTGTGAAAGGCATCGTTGGATCATCAATCCTTGGATCGCTTAGTCTTGACCGGACTAATAAAGTTATGGCCCTACTTCGGGATGTCAATTCAGCTTCTGGAACGCCAACTGGGGGTCCCAATTATGATGATAAAATCGGACCCTCTCAAGAATTAGTCTTCTCAATGGAGGATCTAGCTCGTGCGGAACGGGGAGAACTCATCCAGAAGACGACTTGGAGCCGCGGTGATGGCGGCAGTTATACAATGACATTCGAAGCAGTAAACGAATTCGGTGTATTTGGGGCTATTCGTGACAAATGGGTAGCAGCAGGTCGGGTATCTGGACGGTTAGGTAAACCCGTCTCTGATGAAATTCCAACTTATGACGGAATCGGCCGGTACAGAAATTTTGTAGGTGGCATTATCTCCTGGCATCCTGAAACTGAAGCTCATATTGTCTGGGGGTCAATAGGCGCGCGCTGGCTTCAGATTGGGAGAGAAAAATTTGGTTACCCAATTAACGATGAATCTCCGACGTCGGACGGGCGTGGCCGATATAATCATTTCCGAGCTATTCACTTACCGAACAAACCAGAATCATCAATTCATTGGACACCTGAAACCGGAGCTCACGAAACCTATGGCGCTATCCGTGATAAATGGAGTTCGATGAATTGGGAACGAAGTCATCTCGGTTATCCCATTGAAGCAGAACACGATCATGCAGGTGGTCGACTACAAAGATTCCAGGGCGGATCGCTTTTTTGGACACCAGGTGGTGGTGTTGTTGTACAATGACACTTCAGTAGCCTTAATTGCTTACCAAATTTACTCAAGTGCTCAGTTCTAATGGTTTTGTCGATTACCGTAGGGCTTTTTTGTGAATTGTCGGGCATTAATGGGGAGATTATCATTACAATCTTCTCATAAATGCTTTATTGGAGTCGCCAATTGAGTTAGCCCCTTGGTTAGCAAACAGGCTTCTTATTTTGTTGTATAGCCTATTTTACAATTAGCTAAACCCCTGTTTAAACAAAATACAACCCAAGAGACGATTTTTGCACAAAGTGGCAAAACTACCTATACCCTGGGTGAGTATCGAAAAGAAATTACTGATTTATTCTTGGTCCGCCTAACTCGCGGCTTCGGTGCTGCTTGGGTAAATTCATCTGTATCTTTATCCATGCCTCTGTTTTTAGCTGCTTATGCAATTTTGGGTTGCGAGGTACAAACGTTCTCGATTTACCTGGACTTTAGCTCCCAATACTTTGCGTCTGAGGTGTCAGGAACTGAGGTATAAACCGACTTATTCATTGCGGTAATCATTTATATAAATATATACGCAATTTAGCATATACCTTTCAATTGAAACAGGAATGGGTAGTTTTGCCGTTTCGTACAAAATCCGTCGCTTAATGTGATGATCTCAACAGCGCGGACGTATAAGCGGAGAGTTATTCCTGTGATAATCTTTGAATCCATTCTTTAAATGGGTTCCCGTTGCAACCGGGCAGGAATTATTGCCGGGCCGTCGGGCGGTTGCAAACCTCGGCCGTGGACGGTGAGATTTATAGTTTGTAGCTACTATTTTCTTTTCTCACTTTGGGGAGCTTTTTGTGAGACGCTTATTTTTTGGGCAATTAAGTCAATGCTAACCCGTTGCATATGGCATTGGTTAACTGCCCAATTGGTAATCTTGACTATACCCGCCTTAATTGGTTAACTTATGATGAGTGAAAAAAAACTGTTAACTGCTGGTTCACCTCTTGTAAGTCGAACGCCTTAGCATCATAGTCCCCGCCGAGCCATTCCAGCATTTCCTGCCGCTCGGGGTGTCCTTCGTCATTCACAATGCGTAGCAGCTCGTAGAAACCGGGAATCCCACCACAGTCTTCGGGTGGACAGTTTAGCTTGCCACCTGTACACATAGGATACCGTATAGCAGCATCAACAGGAAGCCATTTCTCCACGACAAGGGTATGCTCCCAACTATCCCCGAAATCATAGGTATAGTCAACCCTTTGAGTACCATTTGTCAGCACGCTTTCCAGGGTAACCGTTGTTTCGTCGATCAACTTTTCGCCGTAATCCATGTCAAACTCATCTAGTGGCTGACCAATCCGTACTCCATCTGCGGTAAACTCGTGCCGATGCGAGTTGGTCCAGCCCATGGCGATTTGGATGACCTCATGCAGTGCTTCAAACGTACCAGTCTTTTCCACCAGTATGCGTCGCCAGATGAGTGGTTTGGTGCCGCGCAGGCTGATTTTAACTTGAATGATGTTATCCATTAGATAAGCCTACAAATAAAACAGGGCCATATTCAATACATTGAATAGTTTGATGAACGTAATTGTGCAATTAATGTGCAATTGCTGTGCAATTTGTGCAATTACCCTACTGTCTTATTACATAGTAAGAGCCTGCCCCTTTGGTGCCCTGGTGCTTGAGCCAATTCTGTTGAACCAGTCCTTTCAAGTCAGCACTAGCCGTGTTGCGCGAACAATCATTGAGCCGCTGATAGTCAGCGTTCGTGATCCGTCCCTGCTGCTTGGCATAAAGAACACCTTTCATCTGTCGCTCATTCAACCCGGCTTGTCGTAACAACACTTCCTGATAGCGATCGGCAAAGAAGGTTACCCAGAATCCACCTTGTTTGTCTTCAAACAAAGGGTCCGGCAGCCCCCACGCCCGACATTCAGCAATCATCTTCAATGTACCACGACCCCAGGTTTCCACCAGACCGCCCCGAAACATGGCCATTGCCAGAGTAGGGTTACGACGACGAGAGGAATGAGGCTGTTGCAGATCATCCAGAGTTAAGCCCTCAATTAACGAGCCGTCGTTGAAGAACACCAGCCGGTCATCATACACCCACACAAAGATAGGACCGCCAAAGTAGTCCTTGTGCATGATGGCGTTGAGCAAGGCCTCGCGAATGGCATCGGGTGGGTATGGCAACCGCTCTTGGCGATATAAGCCCTGATAAGAGACCAGGCCAGGTAGGTACTTACTATCCAGCAGTTGTAGGGTGCGTTCGGCCAGCCGGAACCCATCGCCACTCAACTCATCCTGAAACTTCAGATCGGTGGCATCTTGGCCAAAGCGGCCGATCTTGATGTGAGCCCCTAAGATAAAGCGCATCGGGTGTTTGCCAAATAAGATTAATGCCGCTCGCTTCAATCCCCCTTCGCCGTCGGTTAGATTGAGATTGTCCAGGAAGGTTGACAAACCGATCTGTAGGGGTTCATGTTGATCCAGCCGCTGTCGTTCCATAACCCGTTGCCCAAAGGCTTGTATAGCTTCGGGATCAAGATCTTCCAATCTCACATTGGGTTCGACGACATCATCAAAAGTCTTACCCAAGCGTTTGAGCAAAAACTGCTGCAAGGCGTTACCTTTGAGCACCTGCTTCGTACTACCGCTTCGTAGGTGATACTCCCCGTGATAGGCGACGGGCATCTCATAAGGCTGGGTAACGATCTCGATATAAGCCTGTCCTGCTTGCTCGCGCAGGTTTACGTCGGCGATGATGCCCAGTGCATTCTGAATCTTGTTAGGGAGATCTTCCAGCAGCCGTTTGGCATTATCAAGGCCAACAACCTGCCCTTTGTCATTGACACCAATCAACAACGTGCCGCCCTGCGCATTGGCAAAACCGGCGATCCATTTGAGGTATTCGTCACGCCAGCTTTCTTTGTATTCAATGAATTGGTTTTCAGCCATAGTAAAGTGTAAAGATACACTTTATATGAGCATTGAGGAAAAGTACATTACCAGCTATACGGGCTAATTTAGCGTAACTTACTGAGAGCAAATGTCGAAGCGAGACGCCAGCGCAAATGGAAGCCATTACCGAAGCGAGTATCTCTATCTATGCCCAGTTTATAAAGCAGATACATGAATACTTCTTCGTCTCAAGTGGGAGGGATTTGTGAGAATTTATAAAATCAAGGGTAAAGTACAGTCTAAAGAATCGTGAAGGTGCCTAATGAGCGGCTTACAAGGGTGTTGTTACGCCAGCTAGTAAAGGAATTTACTATCCTCTATCATGGACGGGTAAGCAAAACACCTTCCTTGGGTTCTCGCAATAGAATACTCTTTTCGTTAATCAACGCTTTCAGCGGCTCATTGGCTAAGGTATCCAACAATCGATACCGCAATTGATAGGTCTTTACTCGATTCGCAGTATGAATCCATTTCATGATCTTACAGTGACAGTTCGCGTTTTCAGCTGTATTGGTAACTTCTTCAAGCGAGCCACCTTTTCCCTGTTTTATAAATACATTCCGAATCCCAATCATCTCGTTGGCATCACCTGTATCGAAACTCCAGGTGGTGGCAATGCTGGTCAGATATTTCTTGCCTTTATCCAGCCGTAGGAGTGCATGAATGGGCGACTCTACTTTGCCCGTTGTATTCTTGATCCGCGAGTAAATCGAGACCAAACCCGGTGATTCAAACTGCATATAGCCAACATGATCAATATTGGCTCCATGCCGATAATACAGGAAATAGCCATCCTTGTACGTTATTTCTACCAAGTTATTGGCTACCTGATGATACCGATTCGGATCGTTGATTCTAGCCTGAGGTGCCCCCGTATAATACAACCAGATACCCGACAAACTGTCAATCTCTGCCTGCGTTGGCTGATAAGGAAGAAGGTTTAGGTCGTGCCGTACCGTTGCCCACTCGTTTCGTTCCGTCACCCAACGTGCGCTAACAAAGACCAGTAGTACCACACAAAGAAGCAGACTACTCAGCCAAACTATAGTCTTTTTTCGGCTTGAATTTTTTAGTCGACGACTCAATAATTCGTTTTCCTGCTGACAGTCTGCCAATTGCTGCTGAAGCGCTTTCTGCTCATCGAGCCGGACTCTAACTGACGCATCTACCCCCTCAATGAGGTTATCATCCATTGGATGTTGCTCAAAACCTTGACGACCAACGCCGTACAGATAGATATAGCAGGCATCAAGCAGAAACGGACGGGGATTGGCCACGAGCCCGTTATACGCATCTTTTACCTGAACGCCCGTAATGTCATACTTTCGATGCGGATAGTCTACCTGTCTGGGGTTCGGATCAGGGGAGTAAGGTACGTGTTTTAATGTTTGAGCTGTATTGGGCAACTCGTGACTGATGGAGCTGAGCTGTTTCGCGATGTCTTCGTAGTTTTTGGGGCTGGTATTCCGTATAATTTGTTGACCCGTTGCCAGTTGGTACGCGTCAATGACTTTTTCGAGTAAATAACTGATCTCCTCTTTCCCCGTCTTAATTTTCATTTAACTGTCTATTCGCTAGGCGTTTATAAAATTTAATTAAGGCTTACTAAATTTTCCTAAAAATACGAGTCATTTAGTAAGCTCGGAAGGTACTTATAATCAGGCTTGGCAAGAAGATTCAACACGAAGCAATTCTATATTTGCCAGAGTCATCGTTTTGTCCAAGTGAATATCGATAAATCAACAGAAAATAACCCTTACCATCAACCTTGTCAGTCTATCAGCTGGCAACTCACTATTGCCATGCACGTTTTGAAACCGCTTAAAACTCTATTCCCCAAAATTGTCTTTCTGGTTAGTTTTCTGCTAACCTCAGCTCTTTATGCTGCCAAAGTAGATTCACTGGACATACCCAGCGCGGTTATGAAGAAAGCGATGCGGGCCGTTGTTGTTTTGCCCAATTCGTATCAGTCAACCGATAAAAGTAAAACGACTTACCCGGTACTGTATTTACTCCACGGTGGCTATGGCCATTTTAATGACTGGATCACCAAAACACCCGACAAAACGCTGCTGCACCGCCTTGCCGACCAATACAACATCCTGATCGTATTACCGGAAGGAGAGATTTTTAGTTATTATCTGGACAGTCCCGTCATAAAAGACAGCCAGTTTGAGACCTACCTAACCAAAGAAGTTATTGACAAAATCGACAACTCCTACCGAACTATTCGGTCAAGCAAAGGTCGGGTAATTACGGGCCTTTCGATGGGCGGCTACGGGTCGTTGTATCTGGCTACGCGCCATCCCGAGCTATACTGTGCGGCTGGCAGTATGAGTGGTGCCCTCAACGTAGACATGAATGCCTGGAAACTGCCACCCGATGCGGCTAAGGGTATTCGAGCGGAATTTGAAAAGATCTTAGGACCTTTTTCTCAGTCACCAGACGGCTGGGCGTCTTATTCAGTGGTAGGCATGGCCGACAGAATGAAGACCAATGGGCTAAAACTAGTCTTTGATTGTGGCGTTGATGATTTTCTGATCGAGCCCAACCGGGAATTGCACCGTCGGCTGGTATTTAATAATACGCCACACGATTATGGCGAACGGCCCGGTGGGCATAGCTGGGAGTACTGGCAAAACTCGCTTCCTTATCAGGTACTATTTTTCAGTAAGGTCCTGATCGAGAATGGCGTCATGATTCGCTAAGGCAAAACGCTTACCTGTGCTTCCAATCTTTATAAACCGAATTACCAACCTATTGTCTTTATGAAAATCAAACTAATTCTCCTTTCCTTATTTATTCTCGCGGTGCCCCTTTTTTCTATTGGGCAAGCCAAAGATCCAATCGTAGCCGGCAAAGGGATCGCCACCGTCTCGACCGCATCGGGTGATGTTCGGGGCTACATTCACAATGGTACGTTTACGTTCAAGGGAATTCCTTACGCCAAGGCCGAGCGATTTATGGCTCCCTCAAAACCCGATTCGTGGACGGGCGTTCGATCCTCAATGACGTACGGACCTGTTTGCCCAATGGACCCAACCACGAGCACTTATGATGAGATTGAATTTCCGTTTAACCACAATTGGGGCTATACCAACGAAAATTGCCTGAGCTTGAATGTCTGGACGCCCGAAATCAGCAAAGCCAAAAAGCGCCCGGTCATGGTCTGGTTGCACGGTGGCGGGTTTACGGCCGGTTCTTCGGTGGAGTTACCGTCGTACGATGGCGAAAATCTGACCAAAAAGGGCGACGTAGTGGTGGTGACGGTGAATCATCGGCTAAATATCCTGGGCTTCCTCGATTTGTCGGGCTATGGCGAGAAATACAAAAACTCAGCGAATGCAGGTCTGATGGATTTAGTATCGGCTTTGCAATGGGTGAACCAAAATATCGATCAGTTTGGCGGTGATCCGGGTAATGTAACCATTTTTGGTCAGTCAGGCGGGGGCGGTAAAGTAACGAGCCTGATGAATGCGCCTTCGGCAAAAGGCTTATTCCAGAAGGCCATCGTACAAAGTGGTAGCTACATAACCAGTTTTGCAGAAAGCGATCTGATGAAGAAAGTAAGTGCGGCCCTGCTTGAAGAACTAAAACTGCAACCTAGCCAGGTCGATTCGCTCCAGAAAATATCCTACGAGCGGTTAAATGCGGCTGGTAAAAAGGCGCTGCGAAAAGTATCGGATGCGATGAAAGCCGAAGGAAAGCCAGCTTTTGGATTAGGTTGGGGGCCGATTCATGACGGTAATATACTGCCCTACCAACCGACAGAACCAGCGTCAATTGCTCTGTCTAAAGATATTCCGTTACTGGTTGGTTCGACAAAAAATGAGTTTACGCCCTTCAACCCGGCTAGTCGCAACATGTCGATGGAAGGTGCCAAAGCCAACCTGCAAAAAAAGTACGGTGATAAAACAGATGCATATCTGGCCGCTGTGAAAAAAGCCTATCCCGAAACAGTGAAGCCATCCGATTACATTGATATCGACTTAAATTTCCGGCCACTTACCGTTAGGCAGGCTAATGCCAAAGCGATTCCGGGGGCGGCTCCAGTGTATATGTATCTGTTCACTTGGCAATCGCCGGTAATGGATGGAATCTATAAAGCCATGCACTGTATGGAAATTCCGTTCGTGTTTGACAACATCAGCCGCTGTGAGGAAATGACCGGAGGTGGTAAAGAAGCGCATATCTTGGCTGATAAAATGAGTCGGGCGTGGATTGCCTTCGCCCGAACCGGAAACCCGAACCACAAAGGGCTGCCGTCCTGGCCGCAATACACCGCCGAAAACGGGGCCACCATGATTTTTGACAACGTAAATCAGGTGAAAAACAACCCGGATAAGGAGCTGTTACAGATGGCTGCCGGCAAACAGATGTAGACTCGTATAGACAGGATAAGAGAGGATTTTTTATTATTTAATACTGTCTTATCCTGTCTATACCTAATTTTTATACTTCATGGCCTTTCGTCTACGCTACTGTCTATTCGCTTTTCTAAGTTTTGGCCTATTTCTTTCTGGCTTTCCTGTCCAAGCCAAAATTGTAAAACTTGTCATTACAAAAACTGAACCTTACGCGGGAGGACGGGCATTTGGGAAGACTGGAACGTATGAACGGGTATATGGACAGGCCTACGGAGAAGTCGATCCCAAACTGGCTCCAAATAAAATTATTCAGGATTTACAATTGGCTCCTCGCAATAATCGGGGTTTTGTCGAATACGTTTCCGAGTTTATCCTATTGCGCCCTACCGATATGGGCAAGAGCAACGGACTACTGTTTTTTAGCCTACCCAATCGGGGGAACGTATTTCCGGCAGATACGGCACTGCTTAAACGAGGGTATGTGTATTTGTGGAGTGCCTGGCAGGGGGATGTATTAGCCGGAAATTCTCGACTAACGATTAGGGTACCGGTTGCGACGGAAAATGGCCGTGAAATCACGGGGAAGGTTCGGGCGGAATTCCAGGTTTTTGCGCCTGCGCAAACGCAGCTTTTGAGCAGTGGACCATTTAGTGGAGCCACGCATCACCCCTACGAAACCGTCAGCCTGGACAACACGGGACTTCAGCTTACCAAACGCGTTCACGAAGCCGATCCACACATCCCCATTCCGAATAGTGACTGGGCTTTTTCGGATTGTACGACAAAACCATTTCCCGGCACGCCTAGTACGACGCAACTTTCCATAAAAGGCGGTTTTGATCCGAACTATATTTATGAGTTGGTGTACACCGCTAAAAATCCACTGGTGATGGGCCTGGGATTTGCCGCCATCCGGGACATCGCGTCGTTTTTGCGGAACCAGGCCACCGACGAAGCCAGCAACCGAAATCCCTTGTTGCCGACAGATACCCAAACAATTCCGATCCGGTCGACTATTCTACAGGGCGTATCACAGTGCAGTAACTTCTGCCGGACGTTTCTACAATTGGGTTTTAATCAGGATGAAAGCGGTAAGCGGGTATTTGATGGTATCAACGCGCACATTGCCACTCGGCGTAATTCGCTGAATGTTCGTTTCGGCAGACCGGGCGGTGGTGGTCTTCAACACGAAGATCATTTGTTTCCTAGCAACGAGGCTCCGTTTACCTGGCAGATCACGAAAGATCCTGTTTCGGGAATTACTGGAGGAATTCTGGAAGCCTGTTCGCCGATGGGCAATTGCCCGAAAATTATGCAAACGCTCAGTTCCTCGGAATACCGGCAAATACGGGCATCGCTACCGACCACTGATCCGTCTGGTAAAAAAGACCTGGCGATTCCCGACAACGTGCGTATTTATTTCATCACCGGAACCCAGCACTCACCCAACGGCGCGAAGGACCCCTTAAGTGGTTTCCAGATGAACTACAATTCAACCCAACCGACGTTACGAGCCTTGCTGATTGCGCTGGAACAGTGGGTGATGGCAGATAAACTACCACCTGCCAGCGCTTACCCAACGATTAAGGCAAAAACGCTCGTGCTGCCTGATGCAAAAAGTATCGGTTGGCCGTCAATTCCAGGCGTAGTATATAACGGTCAATTCAACAACGTCCCGTTGCTCGATTTTGGACCAGCGTTCAACAGCCACTTCATTACGGGGATTGTGACAAATGAGCCGCCGAAAGTGGTTAAAGAGAATGTCTACGCCGTTTTAGTGCCGAAAGTTGATCAGGATGGCAACGAGGTAGCGGGCATTCGAAACACGACCATGCGGGTACCGCTTGGCACGTATACGGGCTGGGCATTACGGCAAGCCGGTTACGGAGAAGGGGATTTAGCTTCGCTCAATGGCATGTTCATCCCGTTCAAAAAAACGAAGGTTGAGCGGTTAGCAGAAGGCGATCCTCGTTTGTCGCTTGAAGAGCGGTATAAAACGCACGAAGTGTACGTAAGCGCTGTCCGTAAAGCTGCTGACGAATTAATAAAAGAAGGTTTTTTATCGCCAGAAGATGCTCAGAACGAGGTGAATATGGCCCAGAAAAGTAACGTATTGAAATAGCCTCGAAACCTACACTATGCTTTCTCTCCTTGGTTTTGCCACGATTGGGCTTTTTCTGATTCTTATTATAACCAAGCGATTGTCGGTCGTTACAGCGCTGATCTTAGTGCCTTTAATCATGGGGTTACTGGCCGGATTCAGCCCGAAGGAACTGGGCGAAATGATTCTGGCGGGTATTAAACAGGTAGCTCCAACGGGTATTTTGCTCATGTTCGCGGTGCTCTATTTTGCGACTATGCTCGATGCGGGTCTGTTCGATCCGATCATTGCCGGAATCATTCGGTACGTCAAAGGCGATCCGCTTAAAGTAATTGTCGGAACGGCTATCCTGACCATGATTGTCCACCTAGATGGTGACGGTACGGCTACGTTTATGATTGTTATGTCGGCCTTTTTACCTATCTATAAACGACTAAAAATTAATCGGCTGATATTGCCCGGCATTGTCGCGCTAAGCGTTGGGCCGTTGCACTTGGTTCCCTGGTCTGGTACATCGGCGCGAGCAATTTCGACATTGAAGACCGACGCTACGCAGCTTTTTAACCCAAATATTCCGGCCATCATCGCTGGCATCGGCTGGGTACTTTTTGTAGCTTACTGGTTTGGTCAGAAAGAACGAAAACGACTAGGTATTACTGACCTGGCTTATGCGCATCACGAAAATTTAACCGAGCAACAGCAGCAGCTACGACGGCCCAAGCTATTCTGGATCAACGCCCTACTAACGATTGGACTCATTGTTACGTTGATGAAGAGCTGGGTCCCTACGCCCGCCTTATTTATAGTAGCTGCCGCAGTTGCGCTACTGATTAATTATCCCAAGCTAGCCGATCAGCAAAAAGTACTCCGAAGTCACGGTAACAATATTTTTATGGTGTCGAGTATGATCTTTGCGGCAGGGGTGTTTTCGGGCATCCTGACCGGCTCGAAAATGATCGACGCGATGGCAACCTCCTTGGTTTCACTCATCCCCCAGCAACACGCAGCCTGGTTACCAACACTTACGGCCATTACCAGCATGCCAGCCAGTTTATTGTTTACACCAGATGCCTATTATTTTGGGGTTGTACCCATTTTGAGTCAGACAGCCACGCAGTTTGGTATCGATCCTCTTGAAATCGGTCGGGCTGCATTGCTGGGTCAGATGACAGTTGGTTTTCCAGTGAGTCCGCTGACCGCTTCGACGTTCCTGCTGGTTGGGTTGGCTGAAGTCGATCTGGGCGATCATCAGAAATTCATTTTGAAATGGGCTTTCGGAACGACGCTCGTGATGACATTAGCCGCGCTACTCACCGGATCAATTCACCTATGAACGGCAAGATGTTATGAAAGAAACCATTCGCATCGGCTGCGGAGCCGGTTTTTCCGGCGACCGGCTGGAACCAGCGATTATCCTGGCGCAGCAGGGACAATTGGATTATCTGGTGCTGGAGTGCCTGGCCGAACGAACAATTGCCCTGGCTCAAAAGCGGAAACGGCAAAATCCAGCAC
The DNA here is from genome assembly GCF_010233585.1 of Spirosoma endbachense. Taxonomy (NCBI): domain Bacteria; kingdom Pseudomonadati; phylum Bacteroidota; class Cytophagia; order Cytophagales; family Cytophagaceae; genus Spirosoma; species Spirosoma endbachense. The sequence goes on along the minus strand of NZ_CP045997.1, from coordinate 9,194,599 downwards.
TCGGCTACGATCCGCTGCTGGAACGACGTATTGAATGTTTATTGCCCCATTTGCTGGCTAACAATGTTCGTCTGATTACAAACATGGGCGCAGCGAATCCGTTGGCGGCTGCCGAGGTTATTGTCAGCATTGCGAAGCGTCTTGGCTTAAATATAACTATTGCTGTCGTAACGGGTGACGATATATTTGGCTTGCTTACAGGTCATGAGATTTCGTTGGAAACGAGCAAACCCTTACGCGAAGCTGGCCCATTAATTTCAGCGAATGCGTATCTGGGTGCCGACGCTATTTTACCGGCCTTAGCAACCAGTGCCAGCATCATCATTACAGGTCGTGTGGCTGATCCATCGCTGTTTGTCGCTCCGTTGGTTCACGAGTTTGGCTGGTCGCTGGATGAAGCAGATCGGATTGGACAGGCTACGGTCATTGGGCATTTGCTGGAATGTGCGGGCCAGTTGACGGGTGGTTATTTTGCCGATCCTGGCAAGAAAGACATTCCAGACATGGCGCATCTAGGGCATCCCTTTGCTGATGTTTCGACCGATGGCACAGCCATTTTTGGTAAAGTGGCCGGAACAGGTGGAACGTTAAACGTGGCAACGGCCAAAGAGCAACTGCTCTATGAAGTGATGGACCCAAGCCGATACATGACTCCCGACGTAGTGGCCGATTTTACCAAGGTAAGTCTGGAGGAAATTGGTCCTAACCAAGTGAAAGCGACGGGTGGACAGGGACAATCCCGACCGAACACGCTAAAGGTAAGCGTAGGCTATAACGCTGGATTTGTTGGCGAAGGAGAAATTTCCTACGCAGGATCGAATGCGCTGGGTCGGGCGAAACTGGCAGGATCAATTATTCAGGAACGATTACAGAACCAATTCACTGACCTTCGCATTGATTTCATGGGCAGTACGTCGGTTCATCGCACTAGCTTTGGAGAACATCCAGACCAGTATGAAATCCGTCTTCGGGTTGCTGGTAAAGCGGCCACATTTGAGCAGGCCTCTTTGGTGGGCGAGGAAGTCGAAGCGCTTTACACCAATGGGCCAGCGGGTGGTGGTGGCGCCCGAAAATATGTCCATGAAGTGGTAGGTATTGTGTCGACTTTCCTAGGTCGCGATCGAATCAATCCTCAAGTTACACTTTTTCAATCATGACCATCAAACTCTATGATATCGCTCATAGCCGAGCAGGGGACAAAGGCAACACACTGACCTTATCGTTGATTCCTTATAAACCAGAGGATTACCCGTTAATATGCGAAAAAGTAACAGCTTCTGCGGTTAGCTATCACTTTCGCGATCTGGTACTGGGCGAAATCACCCGGTATGAATTACCAAATCTGCCCGCCCTTCAATTTGTTTGCCAACAAGCGTTGAGTGGTGGCGTGACTACCTCTTTAACGATCGACACGCACGGTAAAAGCTTGAGTTATGCACTGCTGGAGATGAGCATCGATAATGAGCTGTAGCAAAACACGCACTTTGACTCTTATTTAGGGAGCAAGAAATTAGGTTACCATCGACTACAAACCTGTTGTTGGAAGCATGAAATGTCCAGTAGAAGGGGCCAAGTTATGCTTTTCGTAGAAATAATACTTAGTACAAACACAATTGGCTATGAACAGAAAATACAACTATGTATTGCCGTTTATATCATGTATCGTTTTATCAGGATTATTACTTAGTGGCCTTACTGCTTTTGCACAGGGCCCAGGGCCGGGGCAACGAATACCCCTGCCTCCTATCCCTATAAAAGGCGATACAACCCACACCCTCTCCAAACACTTCACACCAGCCTCAGCGGCCCTAAAATCACCAGATGCACTAGGGTTTATTCAACGCTGGCTGGTGCTGGAACCCGTAAAGAAAGACATTGTCCGGAATAATATTTTTACCGACAACTACCTCCGAACAACCTTTTCAACCGATAATTTTTCCGGCGATTACACGGTCGTTCCACGCAATGGGGAAACGGTAACCGTAGGCAATCAGACCCGGAAGTGGTATGCACTGGACAGCAAGGCATTCAATTTTAATTTATACCAGTTTACCTACGCCCTTAACCAGCCAAAATTCGGAATCCTTGTCTGGCTGGTCACGGTTATCGATTGCCCGGAAGAAATCCAAAACGTCAGGCTGGCGGCAGGCTGTAATTCCGGTAGCATGTGGTGGTTAAATGGGCAGGAAGCCTTGTTGCTGTCGGGTGACCGCGATATGATTGCCGATAATGGCACCTCGGCCCGTTTAACGCTGAAAAAGGGAAAGAACATCATCCGTGGGGCCGTCATCAACGGACCGGGCATGGCTAATTTCTGTATGCGTTTTTTAGATGAAAAAGGATCGCCCGTAACAAATCTCAGTATTGGTTACCAAGATTAAGTAGCCGTCTGTTTACGCCAAAACAAGCTCTTACATGAACAGAATGCTGATAACCTTATTTGCTTTATTATTAACACCGACGGTACTCGCTCAAGTCGGAAGACCATTTATCCATGACCCCTCAACCGTCACCGAATGCGACGGCAAGTATTACACATTCGGCACGGGCGGTGGTGGATTAATGTCCAACGATGGCTGGACCTGGTATGGTGGCGGGGTGAGACCGGGTGGTGGAGCCGCCCCGGATGTCATCAAACTGGGGGATCGTTACCTGGTCATCTATGGCGCAACTGGTGGCTCACCCAACCACAAAGGCGCGATTCTGACCATGTGGAACAAGACTTTGGATCCAAAGTCGCCTGATTTTAAGTATTCGGAACCGGTTGTGGTGGCTACCTCGGATGGCTATGAAGAGAACGACGCCATTGACCCCGGCGTTATGTTAGATCCGACTACCGGACGCCTTTGGCTCACCTACGGCACCTATTTTGGCTTTACTCGCCTAATCGAATTAGACCCCAAAACAGGAGGCCTTAAAGCCGGAAATAAACCCGTCGATGTAGCCATCGTCTGTGAAGCCAGCACGTTAGTTTATCGCGAGGGTTGGTACTACCTGCTGGCTACACATGGCAGTTGTTGCGATGGGGCTAACTCGACCTACAATGTGGTGGTGGGTCGGTCAAAGAAAATATCCGGCCCTTACCTCGATAATGTAGGCAGAAGCATGTTGCAGGGGGGTGGTAAGCTGGTGGTGGCTACCCGTGGTGGATTAATAGGCCCCGGCCATTTTGGCCACATCGTTCTGGAGAAAGGGGTGGAAAAAATGTCCCTCCATTATGAAGCTGATTTAGAGCAGGGTGGCCGAAGCGTATTAGGTATCCTTCCGGTGGTTTGGAGAGATGGCTGGCCGGTTGCCGGCGAAAAGTTTAAAGAAGGCACCTATGAAATTGAATCCGTACGAAGAGGCTACAGCTTAGAATTGGCCGTTGATTTTACCAGAATGGCCGTTGGTCTACGCGGATTTGGCCCGCCCACCAATGAGCCCATAAAGCCCGTTCCGGCTCAGCAGTTAGCCGATGTAGTAAACAACTGGCCGACAGGAACGATTACCTTGAGAATCGGTGATTATATGGCTCGGCCCCATCAACAATGGACCATTACTGATGCGCCAGATACGACCGGCTATTTAGGGGGTCCCTATTATAAAATTGTCCTGGCTGGCACAGATCGGGCCTTGGCTGCCACGGCCGATGCCGAAGTCATTACTGTACCGGCCTTTACCGGCGTACCTGAACAGTTATGGCGAATCGATCAACTGACGGATGGCACTTACCGAATCCTGCCTAAGCTCGTACCGAATTCGGGGAGGAAGCTAGCACTGGTATCTTCTGGAGATAGCACACCGACCCTGGCAGAATTTGATGTTAACAGCGATAATTCGAAGTGGAATTTTAGGGCTCCCTAAGGGGATCATTGGACCGTTGAAGATGTGAGGATCGTTTATTGAATTACCCACTTCAACCCTCTGTTCATGGCTGAGAGTTGTGCAACAGCAACGCCCCATTTATGAGGTTGACACAAGAACGCTCCTTCGTCTCAGTTGGGAGCATTTTCTGAGATTGCACCACTTTTTGAGACAGGTCGGAAAAGTTGTATTCACAAACGAAAACCGACGCCTTCATAGGAATAATGGCCTGACTTTCCGCTAGTAGAGCCTGTCAACTCTTTATCATCGCAGTCCGAAAATGCCGACCCCAAAGCCGTAGTTCGACTAACAAACCCTTTAATGAAATGCCTAGGGGCGTCAGCGAGTATTCGACCGAAACAGGTATACTCTCAGCCAACAGTTTACGCCTAATAAGCTGATTAGCTTCCAGTGCTTTCAATTCCTGAGATAACATCTTTGGCGAGATATCACCAATATCTCGTTGAATCTCCCCAAATCGTTTTGTCCCATAGGTCAAGGAGATGATAATAGGAATGCGCCATTTGCCCTGAATCACTTCCAGTGCATCTCGGGCCGCCAGCAGTTCATATTGGCAAGCCGGTTCTGAAGATTCCATCCGCTTAGCTTGATTGATGGTTACTCGCAGGTAACTAGTTACTCACAGGTAACGACTAACTTTTCGAAAGCGAAGATAGCGAACTTTGTTCAGTTGTTAATCATCAGCTATACCAATTATGAACAAACTAGTGTTGATTCTTGCCCTCATGGCTTCCTCAACTGTTTATGCCCAAACTCATCAGCCCCGCACGTTTCTACTAGTACATGGGGCCTGGTCGGGTGGCTGGGACTATGCCAAGGTTGAGACCGTTCTACGAGCCAACGGCGACAAGGTGTACCGGCCTACGTTGACCGGTTTGGGGGAGCGGGTTCACCTAGCCAACCCGAACATCAACTTGACTACCTTCATTAGCGACATCGTCAACGTGATTAAGTTTGAAGATTTGCACAACGTCATTCTAGTCGGACACAGCTTTGGGGGCATGGTCATTTCTGGAGTAGCCGAGCAGCTGCCCGAGCGAATCAGTCACCTGGTTTATTTGGATGCCATGGTACCCAATGATGGGGAGAGTGCCAAGATGGTTTGCGGTGATTTATGGAATAGCCTCATGGCTTCCCACGTGAAGGATGGCTTTATGCAATATCCGTTTGGGCCGGTCAGATCAACTCCCCCACTGGATGTGGCTCAGTCCTTGAAAACGTTTACCGAGCCGCTACCCATTCGCAATCCGTTAGTCAAGAGTATCCCCACCGCTTTTATTGTGATGACCAAGAACGGACAAAGCCAAGCCGCCAATGACCGAATGGGCTTAGTCAAAGCTCGACAACGGCACTGGCGGATCGCTACACTGGAAGGCGGGCATTATGCCATGCGCGAACAGCCCGAACAGCTGGTGAAGAAGTTGGAGGAAGTCCTGAACTAAATCGCCGTTTGTCGATCTACACACTAAACCTATTAACTAGTTTTAGTGTGTAGATCTGACCGTGTATTAAGCTACGAGCGAATTATGAGACATCCATTTTAACACCTGTCACCCCCCTGCGGACCGGCCTTCAGTCACATACGCATTGCCAGAAACTAACCTGATTTTACGGATTTACCGATTAATTAAACAGGCATTGGCCTAAGAAAATAGTGCCTATTTGGCTCGTACCTGAAGGGGTCACCCCTTCAGGACAACCTTTCGTTAAGGTTTTACGCGTTTGGCGGTCGCGTCGAACGTCGATAAAGTACCTGTCAGATTATCATCATTCACTTTGGTGAGCTCAATGGGCACCTCCCCGCCCTGAGACGAGTCAAAGTACATCATCAGCTTATCGCCCTTCTCCTCGACCCGCATGAGGGGGCGTTTGGCCTGACTGGGATCGGTCGTATTGGTCAAGGCTCCCGTCAGTTTACCCGCCTTGCGGACTAAATCCGTTGTAAATTTCACATCGCCCACGGGGCTGCCTACGACACTAATTTCCCAGTTGCCCGCAAAGTAATTAGGCGGAGTCGCCAGTTGCGAAAAACCGGCATGGGCCATCCCGACCAGCAGGAACAGAAGAAGGATACGTACGTTTTCTTCGCCGTTAAACGGTAAAAGGGTATACAGTTTTCTTTCGAGTTGGGGTTCATTGCTATTCAACAATGACCCGGACCCGGTCCAGATTCTGGATGCGGGTAAACCGTGTTTTCGCATCGCCTTCCCGTTGAGCCGCTACGCGAAGGGTTGGGAAGTAAGTACCTGGTTTGGTAAAGGTGTAGGTAGACGTCACCCGGGCATGAGAACCGGTTTTATCGGATGGCTTGGGTTGGGTAGATACGGGGAAGACAGCCGAGCTGTCAAAATTCCAGCCATGAAGATCACTGAAGGTAAAGTCACTTGGTAACCCCTCAAAATTCCAGACCGCCTTCACGACTTTACCCTTGTTTTTAGGCACGGCAACCTCGGCGGTAAAGCGAACCGCTTGCCCCACTTTTACCACCGCCCGTTTGCCCCCATTGGCCAGCACGTTAACCACCGGCTGAATACCTCCGCGCTCGTCTGCTGTAGAGGGAATGACAACCTGTCCGTCGACGATCGTATAGCGGGTCGTGGCGGCAGGTTCGATGCCTTGCTCAACCCAGGCGCTTAGGTCCAGCAACGCCTGCTGTAGGACGCCCAGATAACTCACCGTCCGGGTGGGGTCATCCTCAATGGCCACATCCCCGTGCAGGGCGTGGTCGGTGTACCAGAGTCGAAAATGCTGATCGGTTTGGTCGCCTAGATTCGCCTGTACCCGGGCCCGGTACCAATCCGCCTGCCACCCGAACGCTTCCCGATCCCAGCGTGATTCGAGTAAAATCATCTTTCCCTTGAACTTACCCGTCGGCAATACACCAGCCGCTCCCTGGGTAAACAGGGGTCCCAGAAGCATAGGGCGCTGGGGGTAAATCGGTTTTCCAGTGGCATCCCTGAACTGGTCGTATACCGCATACTCTTTACCGGGCACTTGGTGTCGGTGATAGGTTTGAACCGCCAGGAAGTTTGAATTGTCTACCTGTACGCTGTCACCCGGCTTTACCAGCGTCAACAGCGCCGGATCTACCGGGCCAAGAACGACCTTGTCACCCGAAATTTTGGTGAGCTGTAGGCTCTTACCGGCTGCCGCCCCGCTTTTAATGAGCAGGTCTCCTCCCAAAAAGTCAATATCAGGTAATTGGTTTTGCAACTGAAACCCAACGGGCATGGCCCCTTCCACCCCGCCCAGACTTTTCCAGGCGGCATCGGCTGTGCCCCGGTCCTGCGCGGACATCGCCTTCATTAAGCCTGACGCCACGGCCTGGTCAGGGGTGACACCGGCCTTTATGATACTTTTCTGCTGGATACGCGCTTTTAACAGGGAGGCCGGTGCGGTGGCTCCCAAATAGCCAGGGGTGTTCCAGAAATCCTTCTCGAAATAGGCCCGATCGATGCCAACCACACTTCGATACAGCACCAGAAACCCGTGGATACCCATGGTCTTGTAGCCAAACCACGACTGGGGCGGAAAGCCCATTTTGGTAACCTCCTGCAACGCTTCTTTTTCTTCGGGATTCAGCCCCGCATACATATCGCCACTACCACCCGGTTCGAGGGCATCGATGATCTGAGGGAATTTATCGTGCAATACCCGCATGGCATGCATTCGAACCGTAAAAACGTTGGGAATGGCCATGGGTGAACCCAGCACATAGGGCACGACCCCATCCCAAACCCCCTCCGTATTCTCGATACCGCCAACCGTCCGATAGGCACCCCCGCTGCCCCCGAAGGCGTAACCGAACGGACGCTTCCCCCCGTAGAGTTGGGCCGCGATCACCCGGGAATACTGCGCTGAGGCCGCATTGGCCCGGTAGGCGCCAATGCTCGCATCCCGGGCTTGTGGGCGGGCAAAGTCAATCTTGCCGCCTTCATTGGTTTCAACAAAATAGGCTCCATGCGAGACCGCAAAGCCAATCTTGTCTTCCTCGCCGGAGGCACCCTGGGACAAATTTTCATTGTCGGGAAAGGGCGTGATATACTGGAAAAAGTGGCCCTGGTAGGTTTCTTTCGGCGGGAAGTAAAACGAGAAACGGGCGTCCGTCCCCGTAAAACCACCATGTACGTACCGGTGGCGCACCGGCTTTTCCCGCCACTCATCCTTATCCACGTAAGGCTGGCTAAACAGCGTGTCTTTGGTGGTGTATTGTTTGGCGAGCACCGCGCTTTGCTGTGGCAGATTATTTTGCGCCTGGCTAACCGAAGAAGCAGCCATTGTCAGACAAAACAGGATGTGACGAAAACGGTTTGATGGCATAGGTACTGGCATTTCAGCAGTTTTGAATTAGTGAGAAGAGCCCATTGGCAATGGGGCTATAGGGGTTGTCAACGACGCTTGTATATGCTCATCAAGGGCTTTAAGTCCGCCGGGTGTGCAAAGACTTCGGATGTACTGACCGATCGTTTGGATCATTAAGGCTTGGGCCGATAAACCGAACCGGTTAAACGCCCCGCCCCGAACAACAGCCTGGTGAAGTACCAGCACACTTTGTAAAGCAACGGGGGGAAGAATGTCGTCTCTAAAGGCCCCCTGGTCTATGGCCTGGTGAATGACGGCCAGAAAGTACTGCTCAAATTTTGGCCCAATTACGGCATTCACCTTCTGTTCCAGCTCGGGGTAGTAATCGTGCAGATCTTCGTAGAAGACTTTATTGATCTGGTACTCCTTGTCAATAGCCGTTTGCCAGATCGTGAAAAACAGACAGGCCGCGTTTTCCCCAACTGGAAGTTTTTCCAACAGTTGGTACTGCTCGCCATGGTAGCGATACAAGACTGCTTCAAGGAGCTCTTCTTTATTTGTAAAGTACTTATAAACTGTTTTGGTGGAGATAGTTAAGGACTCAACGAGCTTCTGGATGGACATTTGCCGAATGCCATACTGTAAGCACAGCTGTAAGGATGCCTGTACTATTTGGTTCTTCATAGAAGCTGGCTATGGAAAATATTAGCCTAACTATATTTTCCATAGCAAAGGAAACGGAAAATATTCTTGCAAACAAATTTTCCTTACGATTTTGAGTAGCTTTTTGGCTGCTACTAATGTGCACTGGATGCAGATCGGCACCCATGAATCTGAAGGCGATTCTTCGTGTCTGAACAGATGGCCTTACTACAAGTTTGACCTACTTTCAAGTGTTTTTGAGACTACTGGATGTCACTTTTGGTAATCTCGTTAAACGCCCGAATTATTGATACTCCTTCGTCACACCTAGTGGGGTATTTTGAAACGTTGGAACAAATAGTCCTAAATAGGTTTCCAAAGGATCATTGACTAGAGGTGGTTCGTTCACCGATAACCCCCATATTTCTTCCGGTATTCAACGGGTGATAAGTCCGTCACCTTCCGAAAGACCTTCCGAAAGGCATCAAGGTCAATGTAACCGGTCGCATAGACGATTTCATTGATCGTCTTCTGACCCCCTTCTAACTGCTTTTTGGCAAACTCCACCTTTACCCGCTGCACGTATTCGACTAGTGTATTGGTGGTGCGAGCTTTAAACCGCCTTTCAAAGCTTCGCCTACCGATGCATAGCTTTTGGCACAACCTATCTACCGTCCAGTTGGCCCCTGGATCCTCCTCGATCAGTTCCTGGGCTTTTAGTACCAGTTCATCACCATGCTGTTTCTGGCCTATGAAGATTGCATAGGCGTTCTGACTTTTGCGGTCAAGATCAATTTCAAACATCTTAGCGGCCAGAATGGCGATGTCTCGACCCAGCTGTTTTTCGAACAGATAAAGGAGTAAATTCAGGTACGAGAAACCACCGCCACACGTATAAATACCACGCTCGTCGGTAATGAGTACATTGTCCACAACGTTAACAGCTGGGAAGAGTTGTTTGAATTCATTGACAGCTGCCCAATGCACAGCGCATTTCCGGCCATCCAACAAGCCAGTTGAGGCTAAGTAAAACGAGCCCACGCACAGACACAGTATTTCTGCCCCCTGACGATACTGACCAATCAGCCAGTCCGTATACGGCAGATTCAAGTGGATAGCCCGTTTAAACTCACTACAAAGTAGCGGCAAAACAATGACATCCGTTTTGTCAAGCTCGTCAATGAGTCTATCGGTCTGTATGCTATAGCGTCCACTGGCTAGTTTCGTATGTTTGGTCAGTCCAACAACCTCAATTTGGTAAACAGGGGGTTTTCCCTGGTAGTGCATAAAGTCGTTTATGCGACTGAAAAGTTGGTGCGTGGTGTCTATGCTGGCGAGTGTTGCCTCATAAAGCGGTAGGATAGAAATGTGCTTCATTGGGGTCAGGGTTTGTCGCAAAGCTAGAAAATTGGTCTGTCGCATTCAACCGGTAAGAATGTCGTTTTCACCCGGTGATTAACCTCGGTGGAGACGATAGATTTGCGTTTTCACCATAAATCGTAGCTCATGAAATCAATCGAAATCATTATGCTGCCGGTAGCCGACCGGCAGCAAGCAAAAGAGTTTTACCTCAAACTGGGCTTTCAGGTGGTAGTGGAAGCCTCTGATGCACACGGGCAAACGTGGCTACAGATGGGGCTACCCGGTACCAGTACATCTATTTCCCTGGCAACATTTCAAGGGATTATCTGTGAAACGGCGGATATAGAAGCCGACATCAATGCGTTGAGGGAGCAAGGAATCGATGTTGAACCAATTAATAAAACCCCTTGGGGACAGTTCGCGTGGCTGAAGGATGTAGATGGGAATCGATTGTGCCTGCATCAACAGTAACTTATGGGGGAGAATCCTACTGGCCGTCTGTTGGTATCAGTGAAGCCTATAGGAGTGGTCTATGAGGTTGACAACAGTCCATCAAAATTGGCGAGGCAAAGTTTCCCTTTTTGATGGACATCCCCATTTCGAGCGGGGCTGATTTTAATGAATAGAAATGGTTCGGCCCTACAAATCAATCAATAATGAGGATTTGAAGTGAAGACAGGCTACGAATGGTTTAGTGGCAATAGGCACTAAGTTCTTTCAAATACCTACACAGCTCCGTTGATTTTGCGAATAGCAGGAACTTAATCTTCCTTTACCATAGAGCTATAAATAGAACCGCTGGTGTAGTATGTATAGTATAGTACTATGTTATACATTAATTATGAAGACAATTCTACTTATTCCCCTAATTACTATTCGTATGCTATTCGTTAAAGGTGTCCTATTGGCTAGTTTGTTGCTGCTCGCTAGGCTCTCCGTTGCTCAGACCTTCCATGGACAAATAGGTGATAACCTGACTTATAAACCATTACCCGAGGCTAGTCTTTGGGTAAAAGACAAACCTATTCGCGTCCAGGTAGACTCAACTGGTAACTTTGAGATGGACCTGTCATCGGTCGCAGACACTGATTTAGTACTGATTAGTTGTTCAGGGTATCTATCTAAAGTCCTGCTGAAACAAGAGCTTATTGATGCCTGGTATGACATTAAGCTAAGTCCGGTTAAGACGCTGGACGTAGCTGGGCTCAATGCCGAGAAACCTGAAGGTTTATCTACCAAGCGATCCCTGAAGGTTTCTTGGTATCAATCCGGGAGCGTTTCAGGAGACAGTGATTTTAATAACTGTCCTACAAAATCTGGAGATTTCAGTGCCTTTGGTTCTGAGCCACTTTGGGTGATACTAGAATGGTCATCCGATGCGGGTTCGACAACGGGAGGAGTAAATCGGAGTTCTGACTAAGGTCTCGATCGGTTCACAGAAACCTTGAAAAGCAAAACTAGCCTAAAATAAAGGATCGGGAACTTGGTTTCACCCAAAGTGGCTCAGAACCCTCTCCCAAATACACACGGCTGATCACTGCACCAACTGCAGCCGCCCGCCAGCGTTATAAAGCAATCGGCCGGCCTGATCGTAAAGCAACAAAGTCACAAACGCCGGATAACTCCCAGGAATCGTAATGGCGTGTTTGAGCCGCGCCCGGTCGCCAGGTTGGGGCAGACGGTTCACGTTCCAAACGGTCGGATCGTTCCAGGGGCCGGGTTTGACCGTAAACAGCTCGTCCTGAAACTCCAGCGGCCCCATATCCAGCCTACCCACAACGCGTGGCAGGCCCGCCAAATCGGTACGACCAACCGTTGCGGTAGTGGTGGAGGGGTCGGCCGTGTTGATGGCCGGCGAGCCGGTCCGTAGCCGGGTGGTGGCGGTGCTGGCAAAGGGGGTGGTGGTGGTGGTCAGGTTGCCGGTGACGCTGGTGTAACCCGTCACGCTGGCATCGAACAAACTATACCGGGCCACCACCATCGACCCAGAGAAATTGACAATCGCGCTGCTGCCCCCATTGTTCCACAGTACCGAGTTGGTTAGCAAGGGGCTACTGCTGCCCCGGTCTCCATAATTGACCATTGCCCCCCCGCCATTGGTGGCCGAGTTGCCTTGAAGCGAGCAGTTGGTTAGCCCAGGACTACTGCTGCCCCGCTCCCCATTATTGACCATTGCCCCACCGGAGGTGGCCGAGTTACTTTGGAATGAGCAGTTGGTTAGGACCAGATTACTGCTGCCCGAAAATGAACCATCGTTATACATCGCCCCGCCAGTAGTGGCCGAGTTACTCACCAAAGCGCAATTGGTCAGTAGGGGGCTACTGCTGCCCGAAAGTGAACCATCGTTATAGACAGCTCCGCCGAAGCTGGCCGAGTTGGTCTGAAAGGTGCAGTTTCGGAAGGAGGGCTGGCAGGTGTTGCCGCTCCCACTGCCCCCGTTGTAAACCCCTCCGCCACCACTGTCATGGGGGGAACTCCCATTGGCATTGCCCCCGCTGATGACTACACCATCGAGCAGGGCGGTGGGGGTCAGGCTGAGGCTGGCCGGGTTGCTGATGACATGGTAGCTGTTGTTGGTCCGCGTTCCGTCGTTGTCAATATCCCCCGACAGGGTCGTCGAGGAGGGCTGCCCTACCATGCCGGGTTCCGCTACGGGGTTGATGGGGGGCCGCTGGCTCAGGGCGGTTTCGGTGCCTGCAAACCCGCCATAGATGCCCACCCCGTTCCGCATCGTGAAGCTGACGCTGCGGTCGGTGGTGATGCTGGTGGGTTTGTAGGTGCCGCCCGCTACCCAAACCTGAGCCTGACAACCCGGAGCCTGATCAATGGCTATCTGGAGGGCCGCTCCTACGTAAGCGTTGGCCCAGCTACTGCCGTTCCGCAACCCATTCCCCGCCGGCGTTACATATAACACAGGTGACACGATGCCGGTAAACTCCACCGCGCCCATGTCCACGCGTCCGCCCACAATACGCGGACCGCCCATCAGGTCGGTGGCGGGCAGGGCCGTTTCGGAGTACGGGGGACTGCTCGTTGTGACACTGGTCGGGTTGCCGGCGTTGATGGCGGGCGAGCAGGCATACAGGGCTACGGAAGTAGCCGACACAAACGGAGAGACGGTGGTCGTGAGATTATCGGAGCCGCTATAGCCCGTAACGGTGTTGTCGAAGAGGCTGTAGCGAGCCACCAACGCCCCATAGAAATTAACAATCGAGTTACTGCCCCCATTGTTCCACAGCACCGAGTTGGTCAGCAGGGGACTACTGCTGCCACTATTTGCCCCATAGTTGTACATCGCCCCGCCGGAGGTGGTGGCCGAGTTGCTTTGGAACGAGCAGTTGGTCAGTTGAGGGTTAGTGGTCCCATAATTACTTTCGTTATACATGGCCCCGCCGTTATTGGCTGAATTACTCTGGAAAGAGCAGTTGGTCAGTTGAGAGCTACTGGTTCCCTGACGGTTAACGTTGTATATGGCCCCGCCGCCAGAGGTGGCTGAGTTACTCTGAAAGACGCAGTTGGTTAGTTGAGGGTTACTGATGCCAGTACTTGTTCCATAGTTTTCCATTGCCCCGCCGGCGGTGGCTGAGTTACTCTGAAAGACGCAGTTGGTTAGTTGAGGGCTACTGCTGCCATTATTTTCAGCATCGTTGCCTATCGCCCCGCCGGTGGTGGCTGAGTTACTCTGAAAGACGCAGTTGGTCAGTTGAGGGCTACTGCTACCATTATATAACCCAAAATTGAAAAGTGCCCCGCCGGAGGTGGCCGAGTTACTCTGAAAGACGCAGTTGGTCAGTTGAGGGCTACTGCTGCCCCGATCTCCATAGTTATACATGGCCCCACCGTAGGCAGCCGAGTTGCTGAACAAGGCGCAGTTGGTCAGCAGGGGGCTGCTGCTGCCTAGAGACCCATAGTTGAACAGGGCACCGCCGTAGGTGGCTACGTTGGTCTGAAAGGTGCAGTTTTGGAAGGTGGGCTGGCAGGTGTTGCCGCTGCCATCATTATGGATTCCTCCGCCCCTGTTATTTGAGGCAGTCCCATTCGCATTGCCCCCGCTGACAACAACGCCATCGAGCAGGGCGGTGGGAGTCAGGCTCAGGCTGGCCGGGTTGCTGATAACGTGGTAGCTGTTGTTGGCCCATGTGCCGTCGTTGTCAATATCCCCTGATAACGTAGTGGTGGAGGGCTGCGATACCACGCCGGGCCCACCTACGGGGTTGATGGGGGGCCGCTGGCTCAGGGCGGTTTCGGTGCCTGCAAACCCGCCGTAGATGGCTACCCCGTTTTTCATGGCAAAACTCACCGTGCGGTCGGTGGTACTGGTGGGTTTGTAGGTTCCACCCGCTACCCACACCTGATCACCCGAAGCACTGGCGTTGATGATGGCCTGCAAGCTGGCGGAGGCATTGGCCCAGGAGGAGCCATTGGCGGAGCCGGATGCGGTGGGTTTGACGTAGCGGATGGTCTGAGCCAGTAGCGGTGGATCGATCAGGTTGACCGTCAGTAAGACGCACAGCCCCAGGAGTCGGTGCGTGATGTGGAATTTCATGATGATGAAGTCTTGTTTACGCAACGCGTTGACTAAACGAGCCTTAGCGCCGAAGTTAGGTATTTACACGGTTCGTGTCAATCAGCCGGCCGAGTGATTTTGTTGACTCAGCCATCCCGCCTAAACCTAGCGCTAGTCGGATCGGTTAGCTGCCCCTGAGCATTCTGACCATTCAGTAGGGTTGTGCGCTGGTTTTGTCGTTGGGTGAAACCTGACTAGGTCGTTGAGTTGTCGCCGTAGTGGCTATCCAACGGCCTGATTAGGCCTGTATGCAGTTGGTCCTTTTGGGCGTCCTTCCAGGATAATCTTGTGCCACTTATGTTCGTCATGACTTCAACGGATCCTATTCTCGTCTTGCCAAACGCCCGAATTATCGATACGTAAATCGCTTCTCGTCTCAGTAGGGAGCGTTTTAGGAGATTGTAACATCATTGGCTACTAATACTTAGAAATCAGGGTTTTCCATGAGGCATTTTACTGGTAAACCCGGAGTGCTTGGTTACAGGAAGTCATCGATCTTTGTCATCTCACTTAAAATGCTACCTTTAGTAGCTGACCTGCTAATTGTTGAAAGATGGCCGGACGACCCGTCAAGCTCTTATTGGTCGACGACCACCAGATCATTCTGGATGGCCTGCGCTTTTTGTTTTCTTCCATCGAAAACGTCGAGGTGACGGCTACCTTCACCGATAGCCGACAAATACTGCCTTACCTGCAAACTCATCCGGTCGACATCCTAGTGGCGGATCTACACATGCCACATCTGACCGGAATCGATTTAACCTTACAGGTGCGCCCGCTATTTCCCGAATTGAAGATCCTCTTACTCACCATGGCCGAAGATGCCGCCCACATCCGCGAAGCCGTTAGAGCAGGTGTCCATGGGTACGTCCTTAAAAAAGCCAACAAAGCAGATCTCGAGAAAGCCCTGATGTACGTACTGGCGGGGCAACGGTTTTACAGCGACGAGGTGATTAACGAACTGGCCCAGGCCCCCACCGATAACTTGAACCTGATGACCCCCGCCACGATTCAGCACCTGACCGGTCGGGAAGTCGAAATCCTGAAACTGATCTCAGAAGAACAGTCTACCGCCGAGATTGCTGACAAACTCTGCATCAGTGTCCCCACGGTGGAAACCCATCGCCGGAATCTGATGATCAAACTCAACGCTAAAAATGTGGTAGGACTGGTAAAATACGCCCTGAAGCACGGCCTGGTCTGAGCCTACGCAGACACCAAAACGACGATTTACTGGAAGAAACATTTCCTGCATCTTAAGGCCTACAGGTCCTTAATGTCCTGGACTTTCACTCCTACAAGCTAGGGTTTGGCCTTAAGTTGCTTGTCAAGTTTTGCCATGTCAGGATAGCCCGTATGACTTTTTACCTTTCCATTTTCCATGGCAAAAAAGAATATCTCCCTAATTTCCAATTTATTTCCTAATGGCTGATACCCCCAAAATTCCCCTTGGTGGGTGGCTCTGGCAGTCGCTTTGATAAAAACTTTATCTCCTTCGGCAACGACATCCTCTACGGTATAGGTAATATCGGGAAATGCTTTAAAAAAATAGGTTAGGAAGGCTTCCAGTCTTTTTAAATGACCCGATTCTTTTCCATCGATCATTTGAATATCATCAGTAAATACTTCCTTTAATAATTCGGGTCTTTTACGACTGATAATTTCTTCCAAATATTTCCTCGCTACTGTCTTATTATCAGCAATTGAAATTGGATTAACCTCTAATATAGGGGTATGCTGGGAGGAGGCAAACATCCACTTCCCATTCTGTTTTTTGAACGTATAGGTGAATGCCGATTTCGTGGCAGGATCTCCAATCCAATGAAGACCATTGGCAATAATTAAGTCTCCGGATTTAAAGGTTTTCAGGTCAGACACCCTACTTTCGAGGCTGGAGCGGCCTTCACTGTCTTTTAGGACTTTGGCATAGTCTTCCAACTCTCCTTTTCGATTGATATATCTAAAGTCACTGGTTGCCCGATTTTTGAAGAAATTGTAAGGGTTCTGATTGTATTCAGCCACCAACACCTGTACCACTTTTTCAGGGTCATCAGCAACCTCTTTTTGGGAAAATGCGGCCTGACAATTCCCTAAAATTATCAAGATACTCAATACCTTTTTGGCTACATATAAAGATTTCATTGGCTTAAAGTTTAGTGATTTGACCAGGGCAAAGGAACAGCAATGGTCCAAAAAAAAAGCTCATGGTTTTCTAGGGTTTTACCTCATGGAAAACCATGAGCTTTTTACGGAATCTTGGAAATAGGCCCCAAATGAGTGAAATTAACACTCCGTAACCTCGTAGAAGATGTTTAACTGGCTGACGTTTCTACTTTTGCTGAGCACTAGAGCTGTACTTGCTCAAACAAATAGCTTTCATCTCGATAGCCAGTCGGAACTGGGAATTGTCCTTACCGAAGGTTGGAAATGGCATAAAGGTGATCATCAAGTCTGGGCAAAACCGGATTTTGACGACTCGAGATGGGAAATGATTGACCCAACAAAAGATATGGGCGATCTACCCCAACTGCGGCCAGGGGTAACAGGTTGGTTTAGGATTCGATTTGAGGTTGACAGCAGTTTACTCAATATGCCCCTGGCATTTCAGGTGTACCAATCCATTGCTTCCGAAATTTATCTGAATGGAAACCTCCTGCAGAAATATGGGGTAGTCGGTCCAACCGGACAAGAAGCAGTAGGGTATCAACCCCATTATGAGCCCGAAGGGATTATTTTTCAAAAGACACAACAAGTACTGGCAGTACGTTTCTCCCTTCAGCCTGATTTACCTTATTTTTACTATATTCGACCTTATAAGGTCTTTGAATTTCGGCTCAATTCTGTAAAATCTGCGGCTTACATACGAAGTTTGGAAGTAAAGCATTTTGGGTTAAATTGTTTTGAAGCCGGAATGTTTTTGTTGTTAGCTTTAATTCATCTGATTTTCTTTCTGAACTACCCAAAGCAGAAAGCAAATCTTTATTTTGCGTTTTCGGCTTTTTCAATTGGTATTGGTCATCTTTTCTTTGGGTTTATTCTAAAGTCCACTTCGCTGGCTTTTAAGGCCTATGCTGCAGCCATTGATTACCCGCTAATTATGCCCGTTTATGGTATATTTTTGTACCTGACTATCTGGGATTTATTTTCTCAGAAGCGAACTCCATACTTTTGGTTTCTGCTTACTTACACCGCAATTGGCTCGTTAACATTTACCAGGCTTTACCACTCGGGTTATCTGTGGGGCGTCGTTCTTCCACTTTTCCTGGCCAATGCCGAATCGTTACGCATCAGTTTTGATGCCTTTCGTAAAAAACAAAGTGGAGTACTGGCTATCATCATTGGCCTTGCTGCCTATTTCATCTTCTTTTCATGGTTCATGCTCATCGTGGTGGATAGTATCCCCAATCAACAAATCATTCAGGAGTATGACTTGGCCAGTGTGTTGTATAATGGAAGTCTTTTTTGCGCTCCGATTTCATTTTCGATCTATCTATCAAGAAAATTCGCCGGCACGAGCAAAGCCTTAGAAAGTAAGTTCAAGGAAGTTCAGCAACTTTCTACCGAAAAAGAAGCCACCCTGCTCCGCCAAAACGCTGAGCTCCAGGCCGCACTGCTGGAAGGTCAAACCACCGAGCGTAAACGGGTAGCCGCTGATCTGCATGATAATCTGGGTAGTACTCTTTCCTCTTTGAGATGGAGCTTAGGAGCCATTGATAAAAATAAACTCAGCCTGCATGAGCAGGAAGTATACCGGCATGTACAAAATAGCATTGAGCTTTCCTATGATCAGGTTCGCCTGCTGGCTCATAATCTGCTACCGGAAGAATTGGAGAAACAGGGTCTTTGGGTAGCTCTTGAGCAACTGACCCGAAAACTCAATAAAAATACGCCGGTCACCTTTACTCTGCACCTACCTGAAAAGAAAGAAAGGCTGAAGGCTAAAATTGCATTTGAGTTGTACAGCATTTGCCTTGAACTCATTAATAACATTCTTAAACATGCTCAAGCGACCGAAGCAAGAATTGCTGTTGAAGAGGTGAATAATGAGATAAAATTAACGGTCATTGACAATGGGAAAGGTATCTCTGAAAAGGATCCCAACGGGAAAGGACTGCGTAACATCGCTGAACGAGTCAAGTCACTGGATGGCTCCTGGAGGGTAACTTCAAATGAAGGGAAAGGCACTTTGTCTGTGATTTCTATTAACAACGGATCTGAAAGATACTGTAAATAATGTTGAATTCTTGCTTCATAAAACGCCCATTTCTTGGCGCGGACGCATGAAGATTCTATCGTTTCAAGTAGGAGGGATTTGTGAGATTACAGTTGTTACATTTCTAGACAAATGTTACTTAGCTCCATGCTCAGTAAAAGGTAGCAAGTCCATTTTAATATGTACCGAATTAAAAGAAAGAAACGAAACGGGGTTTGAGAAGGGAGATAGATCGTCTCGATGGTTCTAATTTTCTAAAAAATCGGATGATCTCTTTTTGAACCTCGGCGTTGGGCAGCATGTCTTCATGCCCCGCATTTTCTACCCTTAGTTGCCGCCCCTTAGAAAACCAGGGGAGCAATTCTTCAACATTGGAAACTGGCGTATTGCTATCAAGTGTGCCACTGACGAACAACGTCGGCAGCTCGCACCTGAAAGGTGTACGGAACCCATCGCCAAGATCAACATGTTGCCATCCTCCATAGATATCCGGGGTGTTCACGCTGGTTCCCAGAACTGCGGTTTTCCCTTGACTTTTGATTTGGGCATATCTGTCGGGTGTTGCTCCGGATGCCTGACGCATGGCAGATATGCCTGAACCGTATCTCCCGTTAAACTGATTGTAACGCCTTTCGACATACCGTTGCAGGATTCGGTAGTCTCCTTGCTGCATCCCATACAACAGGGCCGGAAAGTAAATAAAGTCATTGCTGTCGCCGGTATCTAACCTCAAAATCAGCTGAAGGCCAAATTTCCCGATGGGAACGTGTACAACCTTTTTAAATCGCTGGTCTTTTATAGGAATGACAACAGGATGTGCCTCCAGTTTTTTTAGCTGACTTTTCAACAGTGCCATCATGTCAGGTACGTAGCCATTGATCGCCGAATCCTGTGCAGCCAAAGCGGAGATACGAATTAATTGTTTGTCATAGGTAACTGGCAGGTGGTGCATGTGATTCGGTCCTGAGGTTCCAATGAGGATCATCTGGTCGATGCAGGAAGCATGTTCCCGCGCCAAGGCGAGGGCAAGATGAGTGCCGTAACTGTAAGCAAGTAAATTTAGTTTCTCGGTCTGCAAGGCAATCCTTAGGTCATTCAGGTCTTCGGCATTTTGAACGGTATTGTACCCTTTGATGTCGATCCCCCTTTTTTTGAAATCGGCGAGTCCGGCAGCCGCAGCCTCATTGTGAAGCTTTATTGCCCTTTTTTCATCCAGGAAAATAGTTTTGTTATCCGCGTCCGATAAGGGAAATCCCAAACTGGGCGTGGACCTGCCCGAACCGCGCTGATCCAGTAAAATAATGTCATGATCGTCCTGGAGGTCAAAAATAAGCGCTTGGAAATAGTCTTCCTGAATGTAACTGATACCTGATTGGCCGGGTCCGCCTGACAAAAACAGGATTGGGGAGCGTGTGGTTGGATTTTTGGCTTTCAACCTCAATACAGCGAGCTCAATGTCGCGGGTCCCGGTGACCTTCCGGTTCTCAGGAACCTTCAGCAAACCGTACTCGTACGATACGCTGTCTCCAATGGAAGGTTTAAACTTCAATGTCTTGAAGACAATATTTTTAGCTGTCATTCCGACAGGTTGTGAATGAGCCAGCCCGATGCAACAAATCAATGTGACGATCAGCGTATACATCATGCATTTGGCTTTCATAAATTTCGAGGTTCAATCACGCTAAGAAAGCACCTATTATATTGAGATTTATTAGGAACAATTTTAGAATAGAGTTCTCAGAAAGTGTTTCTTACTGCTAGACGTGAATTTTTATTCTATGTCACTATCTCTTTAAACGCCCATTTCTTGAAGCAGATATATGAAGATTCTATCGTCTCAACTAGGAGGGTTATTTGAGATACTTGTGACAATCCCTACAAGATCTAACGGAGGATCATCTTGTCAGGCGAATTCGTTTCAGCACACCGATCAAGCAAGTTTGTTCGATACCGCCCTACATGTGCGGTATCGAACAGGTGAAATAGCCTTCTGTCTTGCTATTGTGCTCTGTATAAAGCATTTATTGTTGGCATACTATTCGTTTCAGAAAATGTATTTTGAATCAGAAGCTGCCTAATAGGGTGTCGTGTGTAGGCGCTCCAGATTTAAATCAATCAGCAATAAAATATGAATCAAAATCATGAAGACTATTTAGGGTACCCAATCCAAGAGGCCAACTTTATCCCCGCAAAATAAGGCGGTAGACCAAGCAAGTCACCCCCTGAATGTGGTGGAGGGGTGTCCGCCTATGTACAGTAGGTGTCCACAAGCGGACACCCGTCCACCACGATAACCATGTTCTATTTCATTAAAATAGCTTTTAGGACGTTGGCAATCTATTTGCAATCCAAATGAGGAGAATAAGGCACATTCATCCAGAAAAGCTACCCAAGTAAATGAATAGAGGGCAAACGCTCGGCTCCACTGATGCACAAGAGCAATGGTGTAGAAGAGTTTAGTCAGCTGGATCAATTGCCGGGACATTCCTTAGCGGGTAGATACCTAACTAGCGTGTTAACCTGGTCACAACTCGTGAAGTGCAACCAATCGCAACAACAACTACTTTTTTTCACGTTTAAACGCTTACGGCCATGCCTATTAATGGACTCTTTGCCCCAAGTTGGCTCATTAACCCCTTTATATTTTCGCTGTTTCTCTTTGGTGTACCAAGGGCTCAGAGTCAGCCAAACGTCCAGGACGCAGCGGTGCTTCCCGATTCGGCAAAAGGATATTGGCGAGTATATACCGACTACAACACTGGTTTGACTCGCATCAGCTTTTACACAACTGAGCATGAACTGCTCTATCAGGAAAAAATGAAAGACCGCTACATTAAATTGACCAAACGAACCATAGCCCAGTTTAACGAATTACTGGCGAAGCTAGTGGATGGTCATTTGGTGGCAGATCGGATTAAATCGTATGATTTACTCGTAAGCACCCATGGGATCGATCCACCCCGCTTTTTGCTTCCTGAGGTTGATGAGCCACCTACAGACTCACCCCAAACTCCTTCTAATCAACTTTTGGTAAACTTACTACCGGTTCAGGATAAAAAAGTAAGACTGTGCTATAGCAACCCGGCTCAGCAACATCTCCTAGTCAGTATTAAAGATGAGTTTTCCCACTATATGTACCGAGCGAGAAGCCTCGCAAAAACGAATAGTGAATTGTTCAATCTGAGTCAGCTTCCCCCGGGTCGTTATCGATTTGACATCGACAGTGGACAAAACACCATTCAATATAGCCTAGTCATTCCGGAAGGGGACGACCGTATCGAACTAAATAGGGTTTCCTCCCCCTCAACCGGTTTAACCCAACCGAAAGCGCATCTGCCCTAATATGGGCTGCATCTGGTTGACAGTTTGCGAACCAATCCAGATATACGATCATTAATCGTCGATAACCCGGTTAAATTTCATCTCACTGATTTTGTATCAGCCTGAACTAGCATTTTTGTTCATAACTAGACGAACAGTTGTTTTTAGAACAAAAAAGAAGAATCCTGCATCCTGTGTGCGAAAAAAGAGCGTTTTGCGAGATTATGTAGCAATTGGTTACACAGAGTCATGCTGAGTAAAAAATAATGTCAGCTAAAATCGTGACCCTTACAACGATTGAGAAGGCTAAGAAAAAAATACTATCAATTATGGGTTAGTGCGATTTTTTAAGAATCAGGCTTGGAGCATCCACAATCATCCACTTCCTTCGGCGAGGTAAAGACGGAATCTTAATGGTAACATTCAGGCAGTCTTTTTGCTAATGAACAATAGGAAAATCAGGCACCAAATCCGCATTAAAGACAACTGAGTTATTGCCGCCTTGCAATTTCTGCGGTAAACGTTAAGCTGTTTGACAACCTGTGTTTGGGTCTAGGCTAATGCCCACCGGCTGTTTTGGCTAAAACAAAAGGCAGTTTGATTAAACCTGTTTTTCAGGCAGTGGCGACCTTTGTATCGTCAACAAAAACAAAATAGCTTCTAATGAAAGCAGTCAGAATTCATACATTTGGCGGACCTGAGGTGATGAAAGTAGAAGACGTAGCACGGCCTGTGCCAGCCGCCGATGAGATTTTGGTGAACGTGTATGCAAGTGGCGTAAACCCGGTAGACTGGGCAATTCGGGAAGGGGCAAATATAAGGATGAGGTCTTTTTTGACCTTGCCACTGACCTTAGGTTGGGATGCGGCCGGCATTGTGGCTGAAATTGGCAGCGAGGTAACCGCCTTTCAGAAAGGCAATGCTGTGTACGGGGTTCCGAATTTTCCCGGCAATGGCAGCTACGCCGAGTATTGTGCGGCCAAAGCCAGTCAATTTGCGCTTAAGCCAAAAAGCATCGGCTTTACGGGGGCAGCGGGGGTGCCGCTGGCCAGCCTCACCGCTTGGACTGCTCTCTTTGAACACGGAAAATTGCAGGCCGGTCAACGCGTTTTAATTCAGGGGGCCTCGGGTGGAGTGGGGAGTTTCGCCGTGCAATTTGCCAAGGCAAAAGGGGCATATGTTATTGGAACCGCTTCGGCCGCCAACCTGGCTTATCTAAAGACGCTAGGGGCCGATGAGGTAATGGATTACCAAAGTCAGACGGTTGAAGAGCTGTTGAACGAGGTAGACGTAGTGGTTGAAGCTTCGCCCCTTCGCGACAACTCGGAACGATTGAAATCGGTGACCGTATTGAAGGCGGGTGGCCTATTTGTGAGCGTCAATACAGATTTTCCGTTTGATGAGGAGGTGCTGGCCGCGCTGGCCGGGAAACAGGCCAAAGGCGAACTCGCCGTGAACCAACCCCGGCAGGACTGGTTAACCGAAATTGCCCAGCTGATTGACGAAGGCAAGGTGAAGGTTCTCATCAGCAACGTGTTTCCGCTGGAGCAGGTGGCGGAAGCCCACCGCGAAAGCGCAACCTGGCATGTGCGGGGTAAGCTGGTCTTGGAAATAAGAAAAGAAGATAAGCTTGTATGAGGCATTTTAAAACGATAAGCGAATTTCATGCGTTTGTGCAGTTGCCTAAACCGCAACATCCACTTATTAGTGTAGTAGATGTTGAAACCGTTCCGCACAGGGATAGCGTTGAACCAATTACGATGCTACTGGATTTTTATGCTATTTCTGTAAAAAGAATGCATAACGTCAAATTAAAATACGGGCAGCATCCATTTGACTTTACTGAAGGCATTCTGTCTTTTATGTCGCCCAACCAGGTATTTAGTATTGCGGTTGATAACAAAGATAAAGAAGTAGAAAAATCAGGCTGGGTGATCTATATTCATCCTGATTTTATCTGGAATACGCCCTTAGCCAAAACCATAAAGCAATACGATTTTTGGGATTATTCTCTCAGTGAAGCCTTATTTCTTTCTGCAAAAGAAGAAGCGACCATCACTACTATTATTCTCGCTATTCAACAGGAGTATTATTCCACTATTGACAGGTTTAGTAAGCAAATCATTGTCTCACATGTTGAAAGTTTGCTGAATTATGGTGACCGGTTTTATGATCGCCAGTTCATAACACGAGAAAAGGCCAACCATCAAGTACTCGAACGGCTAGAATTACTGCTTCATGATTATTTCAACAGCGATGATTTGGTAGAAAGAGGCTTACCAACTGTTCAGTCAATTGCGGAACAATTATGTCTCTCTCCAAAGTATTTAAGTAATCTATTGCGGGTATTAACAGGGCAAAACACACAGCAGCATATTCATGCTAAGCTAATAGCTAAAGCCAAAGAAAAATTATCGACCACTAACCTGACGGTTAGCGAAATTGCTTACGAGCTGGGTTTTGAACATTTGCAATCATTCAGCAAGCTGTTTAAGACAAAAACTAAACTGTCGCCATTGGAGTTTAGGACTTCTTTTAATTGACAAAAAGCGGTCTCATTCAACGCCCCATTTCCTGAAGCATAAAAATGAAAGTTCCTTTGTCTCAGGAAGGAGCAATTTTTGAGACAAAGTTAAAAGGTCTACAATTTCCAGTTTGTACACTCCTGTTTTGTTAGGCTGCTGAATCAATAGGGTCAAGCCCCCCTTTGGGCAATACGATGCTACCAGCAGTGGTAAACGAGTCAGGATTTGATTTTTCTAATCAGATTAATGATGGCAAAAATCAACCTGCGTTTTAAACCCACTACAGGGATCAAGCCATACTGCTTCATAATGTCCTGTAGTTTGTTAAAATCCGGAAGCCCGTCCGCATTCAATACTGTAGCGATGTCTTCAAAATAGTCAGATCCAAATGCATTCCCCGGTGTGGTGCGGCAGAGAAATTCAACCGTTTCATTGGATTTATTTTCAAACATATGGATAGCCCCCACAGGAATAACAAGCTTTTCACCCGGACCAATGTCGGTCGTTTTGCCATTTACCGTCCAGCTAACAATGCCTTTTTCCCCGTATACTATTTCCTCGAACCCCTGATGATAATGGGGCATAGGAACTCGGCTTGAGGGCTTGATCGAACAACGGAATTCGCAATACTCATCGTTGGTATCCCTGCCCTCCCTCAGGAAGTCAACTGTAATCCCGGCTTTATACACTATAGTTTTCATATGGCTTCTTTTATTTTTATTATTTTATAAAAAGCCCATTAAGTATGTTGATGGCTTCGTGTGTGTAAACATGACGGGTAGCTAGCCGATTGACTGCCGTATTTTGCTGTGCTATAGTATTCGGCGTCCTTGACTGGCTTAGCGGCTACCATGTCACACGGACGCTGCTCCTCAAGCCTAGACCTGACTAATCGGGGCATTTGCTCGGTCAACTACAACCTGTAAATGGAAGACTGAATTTTCCTAACCGGGGTATTGAGTTTGTCGCCGAAACGCTAGCACTCACGTACTGCTTTTTGGTGCCCACCCAACCTAGTATTGACTAAATGACTGATCGTTAGCCAATACTAGTTACGTATTTTTTGTCTCATTCGGTAAATCTGACACTTACTAGCAACGAAATCTCTTTTGCGATAGCATGACAAGCTTCATGCTATTGCCATTGTACATCACTTTACTATAAACTCAAAACGCCCCAATTCTGAAACAGATATATGAATGCTCCTTCGTCTCAAGCAGGAGGGTATTTTGAGAATATAAAATATGTACTCGTAATCTGTTTTGAACATAACAAAGTCCCGTTGAATCCTATCTAACCACCTTTAGGGTAAAAGCAGCCTGTTACTCTAAGCCAGAATAATTATAGGCTTACTCAGTAAAAATACCTACCACTTAATCAGTTCGTAGATAAATTCTTTGAAATGGAAAAATATATATACTTATTTACTGAAAACCGTTACCAACATACTGAAAATCTGTAAGATGTATCTCCAGCATTCAATATTCACAAACCAGACATTAACCATGAAGATGCGTTTCCTGCTTCTAGTCTTTTTGGTGACATCGATCCCATTTTTAGCCTGTGCTCAGTCCGCTGAGGAGACAGCTGTTCGCAAAGTGAGCGCCTTGGAGGTTACGGCTTTTTTATCGAACGATACCGCTAGTTTAGCCAAGTTATGGTCACCTAACTATGTGGTGATGAATCCGTTTAATAAAATTGTTTCCTTCAATGAAATCAAGGTATTGATGAGAAACGCCAAAATCAATCAAATTCGATTTGATCGAATCATCGAAAAAATCACCATTAATCAGAATCTGGCAATTGAAATGGGTCAAGAAATTCCCGATGAAAAAAGCGCTGTTTCCGGTGTTCCTAAAAGTGTGACTAGCCCACGACGATTTACCAATATTTGGCAGAATAGTAATGGAAGCTGGCAATTAATAGCCCGTCAAGCCACTAACGTAAGTCAATAGATTAAAACATTATTGCATTTATAACATCATGCAAAATTCAAAAAGAGCCCTGCTTTCTTTATTGCTCTGCGTAGCCGTAGCTCATATTGGTCATGCACAGACCGATGAAAAAGCAATAGAAAATCAGGTTGATAAGTTGGTTTCAGACTGGAATACTCACTCTTTCAAAAATATGGATACTTATACAACAGAAGATGTTGAATGGGTAAATATTGTTGGAATGTGGTGGAAAGGAAGAACAGAAGTAAAATCGGCTCACCAACGAATATTTGACACAATATTCAAAGGTGTACCTTTTACAAAAAAGAGCGTAAAAATTCGTTCTTTGACCCCTGAAGTGGCCGTTGCTAATCTAATTTGTCATGTTGGTGAGTTTTTCCCACCTGACGGAGTGAATCACGGCACTAATCGCATGCCCGAAGCAGATGACTTATTGACTTTGGTGTTTGTAAAGAGAAATGGGGTGTGGTTGCTTTCAGCTGGCCAAAACACGGTTATAGACTCACGAGCGGCCAATGGTGACAGTAAAAAATAAGGAGCGTTATTGTGAGATTGAGTGAATTGTCTCTTCCCATTCCCACCTCAACGGCGACTACTCACATCTGTCCACTGTTGGCTGACGACGTACAATTATAGCAGGCATAGTATCTGAAATCGATTTATCGGACCAACAAAACAGTTCCATTTTTAATAAAAGGATTAATCTGCTTGGACAAAAATTTATTTTGACAAACGATTTGCCATGTATAATTATCCGGTGGACAATCAATCCCTTTAAAGCGACCATCCCAAAATTGCCTATTCTCCAGTGTTTCGTTTAAGTAAATTATGGCACCCCACCGATTGTAAATAGTTATTGAACAGCCAGATAAATTGCCTTTTATTTCGAACACATTATTCATGGGATGACTATCTGGTGTAAAGGCCCCTGGTACAAATATCTTCCAGTCACTTGCACAATCCGTCTCATCAACAACTAGAACAGAGTCTCTAAATACACAGTTATTAAAGGTTGATTGTAGCCAGTAAAGGCCGACATTTTTGATCAATAAAGTAGGAGATGTCGTATTGTCTGACCAGACGTAGTCTGCCTTGGAAGAACTTGGTTGAGGGATTGTTAATGTTATCGTACTATCACTGCATATTGCTTTGGTAGGCCCTAAATCGAATACCTCTCTCTCTCTAGTTATTATTGTAATCGTATCACTACCAGTACAACCTGATAATGATGCTAAAACCGCGTATTGACCGGAACTAGTAACTAGAAACTCATTGCCCTGTGAACCATCCTGCCAGCGATAAATTGCGCCTAATAAATTTGGACGAAGATAAAAGCGTTCCCCTTGACAGATTGACGTATCAGGGCCCAAGTTTACAACCGGTTTTGAAAGCAATCTAACGTAGACCTCAACACTCTGTGAACAAAAAGTTTGCCTATTGGTAACTACAAGCGTATAATTTCCACTTATTGATGCCGTGATTTCTCGTTGATTAATAGACTTTCCAGTAGGGAGAAGCCAAACATATTGATCGTAATCCTGTGAAATCGGTGGTGTTAGCTTAAGGCTATCCTGACAAACCGTTGTTGACGTTGGCACAAACATATAGGTAGGGACAATCGGGAAATTTACGTCAACTTGCCGTTCGACATAGCAACTTGTGTCCGCCTGTGAAGGATAAATGCGCAACGTATAGACTACTTTCCCACTTCCAATTACCGTTATTGTATCCTGGCGACCTTTGGAAGGAAGAATACCAGGACCAATCCAGTGGCTAATATTTCCTTCGCCTGCACCAGCTTTCAGTAAAGCCTGATTACACTTACTAATTGTGACAGAATGATTATATGATGGAAAATTTACGATTTGTTCAGCTGAGCGGGCAGCCAGATCATGACAGGGTGACGTTTCTGTAATTAAAACGGAGTATTTTCCGGTTGTTATTGGTTTAATTGTGGCAGTTGTATCGCTGAGTGGGCGGCCATCTAAAAACCATGTATACTTAGGCTTCTGAAGTGTGAAATTGGCTTCTGCCGTTAAGGAGCGATTCGTACATAAACCGTTGTTGCTTGATATGATAACGCTAGCTTTTAGGCTCTCGGGTTTTATTTGGTATAAAGCAGCCATTTCAGTTTCGGATAGCTCTCGATTGTACAATCGTAACTCATCAAATAACCCACGAAAATCAGGATCTAAATAACACCAATTCGACTTTCCCCAAAAATTCTTTGTACGCTCAATATTCTGGATGGGGTGAATATCCTTGCTATTCTCCTCCATCTTGCGACCATCAATATAAATTCTGATAACGCCCGTAGGTGAGACTGTGGCTGCATAATGGTGCAACTCATTGCCGTATACCCCCTGTTTGACATTCAGTGAGCTTATATGTCTTCGATCTTTATCAAGCCAATTTTCAACCCGAAGATCACTTGTTGTACCGTCCCTGCCAAACAAGAAGTTTTTGCCAGTGGGATCACTCTGGCTATCACCTTCGCCATTACCAATCTCAATAATCCGTTCGAAATTCCTGTTAATGGGCCCAAACTTGACCCAAGCACTAACTGTTAATCCCTGTTGCCAAATAGGGCCTAAAGTCGGCATTTGGATGTAATCGCCACCACTTTTATTACAGTTATTAAGTCGGCTGGCATCACAATTCAAAAAAAGCCCATTATATACAGAAATCGGAGACCCTATTACCTGACCATCTAGTCCATTTCTACTATCGTCATTGACCTTCCTGTCAACAACACCTTTATCTAGAGAGTAATAGAGAACCAGACCCTGATTAAGATCTTGCGCTTGGATAGAAAAATTAATTAGGAAGAAAATTAGACCGATATGAATAAAAACAGTGGACATAGTAGTAAATCTCTTTTGTACTAATATAGCTATTACCATCTATAATAAACGCCTAATGTTCTGAACCCTTGAAAGTGAGCCTAGGTAAAAAATCCCAGGCTACCTACTGTGAATTATCTGTATTATTATACGCCCGAATTATAGATACTCAAATCACCTTTCGTCTCAAGTAGGAGGGATTTGTGAGATGTAGTTAATAAGTGGGTTGAAAAGCAGGAGCCTCGCTAAGCTAACAGTCGTATGCAAGCCCGCCGTTACGTTATTCGTCATTCCATCCACCCAACACCCCTGAGGGTTGATGGATGATGAGACCAATCAAAACCACGGACGTAACGTCAACCTTTACACCCTGAGTTTGTTGGGCTAAAAGCATTGACTTTGCGGCCTGATTCCTATAGCCCGACCATCTGCAATATCGGTTGATATTTCACTAATTTCCACCCTCATTACCAGAGTTTCTAAGGCGTTTTTTCTCTATACTCAGCACGGATACTTTCAGTTTGGGTACCAATCTCTTGGATCATTTGAACAAATCTCACAATGGAGATGTCCCTCGGGCGAATTTCATTTAAGGCATTAATAGCTTGCTTGGCCCGGTCTGTAAGCTCTTCCTTACCAGTTGCAGGATTAACGCCTTTCTTGATAAGTAACTTTATGTCATACAGATTATCAAACCAAACAGAGCCCAATACATTTGTTGCGATGGTGTAAAAATCACTTTCCGTAAGTTCATCAACTTTACAGGGCTTTCTTATAAAACCAGTTCTTGATTCATGAACTGAATCAATGTTAGGAATTTGTCGGCAAAGTCTTCTAGTTGAGCAACCATATTTTTGGGCTTTTTTCGCCCTAACAAGTTGATAACCAT
>NZ_CP045997.1:9150908-9164080 GCF_010233585.1 Spirosoma endbachense | reverse complement strand
TTTGGTCAAGAAGTTGGAAAAATGTTGTAGGTTTAGCCAAGCAGGGAGCGACAGTCATGGTTTTGTAGTCTAGAGAACCACAAAGGTATGGCTAACTGCTCCTTGCCGTTTTTATAAGAAAGCCCTGATCAACTTTATTAGAGATTTTTGCAGAATAAGCAGAATAAATAGAACTTAGATCATTTTTAATGATTGGGTTGGTAACCTCTACATATTCACGAAAACCTATAATAAATGTATAGAATGGATTTTTAGAATCTGGTTGTGCAGTTGACAAATTATTTTGAATTGTTATTCTGTAAAGTTTTTTCTCTTTGGATATTATTTGTTCGGAAATTTTAAATCTATCATTAGTATAGAAGTATGTACCTGAACTGCCACCCAATCTTCTATAATTTCTTTCTGTCATTTGTGTATGAAGTTCATCCAAATAACTATGAGAAACATTCAGTAGTGCTATTTGGGGGTTTCCAGCTAATGGTACTATTATCCCTAGTGTTCCTTCAGCATATGAACCATTACCACACGTTCCAACCATGCTTTTTTTGCTGGTCGTCACAAGATTATAACCTGCCTCTCTGTATACTGCATCTAAATTTGGATTTATAGTGCTGAATTTTTCCAGCTCTTTTAAAGTAAAATTCCTGCATTGGGCTATCGTGGCCTTAGGTTGTAATAATACGACTATAAATCCGATTGTTATAATGATGAATTTTGTAATAGCGGTATGGTTTCTCATCATAAACTGATTTAAATGGTTTTCCTTATTTTTTGCAAAAACTTGACCTTTGGGGCGTTCAAACTTTCTCCGGGACGCTGGCAAACAAGCATTTGATGAGCGAACACTCAACATATTATTGGGCGAGATTTTGCGAAACTATTGCTGGCTAAATGATTGATAGTAACTCAATACTAGTACCGTGTTTTTTTCGTCTCATTAGGTAAATCGGGCTCTTAATAGCAAATAAATCTCTTTTGCAATAGAATGACAAGCCTCCTGAAATTAATGCTATTGTACATCATCTTACTATAAAGTCTCTTTTAACGCCCCAATTATGAAGCAGCTCCATGAACGTTCCTTCGTCTCAGGTGGGAGCGAATTGTGAGACAGTGAATTTTTACTATCTGTCCAACGCCATCAGTAGCATACGAATCGAGCCATACCAGGGGAAGAATGGGCAAACGTGGTTTTTAGGGTGAAGATGGCCAACGCGTTCCAGTAGTCTAATGCTTTAGATCTTAGACCCATTGAGTCCTCCGCGTGTTAGGAATAAATGGCGCTTAGTGCTTGATCAAGGGTAGGATAGCTATAGTGATAGGCTTGCAGAAGCTGTTGGGGTGGGACAGCCCTGGCACTATTGAGGACAAAAGCACTGCGTTCCCCCATCATCAGCTTCAGCATAAAAGCGGGAATGGAAGGCATCCAAAGCGGTTTGTTAAAGTGCCGGGCCAGGGCTTCCATAAATTGCCGATTGGTGAGCAGACCCGGAGCGGTTTGATTAATCACACCCACCAATGAAGGGTCCCGAACCGCCAGGCCATACAGCCCCACCACATCCTGCAGGTGTATCCAGGGAACCCACTGGCGACCGCTGCCGATAGTGGCCCCAAAACCCGACTGGATCATCGGCACCAACGAAGCCAACGCCCCACCCGCTTTGGTGAGGACGACCCCCGTGCGAAAGATAACCACGCGCAGGCCCAGGGCTTTCCCTTCACCAACAGCAGCCTCCCACTGCTGGCAGACCGTTCCCAGAAAATCGGGCGATGGAGGGCTATGCTCGGTCAGGATTTCATCGGATCGGTCCCCGTAGAACGCGATACCCGAGGCCGAGATGACCGATTTGACGACATGAGGCCGCTGGCCCATCAATCGGTAGAGGAGCCGGATCGATTCGGTACGGCTGCGGCTAATTTCCAGCTTGCGGGCGGGCGTCCAGGTCTCCTCGGCGATGTCCGCACCCGCCAGATGGATGATCGTATCGACCCCGTCCAGGCAACGCGCATCGATCTGTTGTTCCACAACGTTCCAGCCGTAGGTCGTGACGTCAGCAATGATGGATGGGGTACGGCTCAGGTGGCTAACCCGGTGCCCTTCCCCGAGCAGGGCTGTGTTAACGACTTGCCGACCAGGCCATTGCCGCCGGTTAGTAAGATATGGTGGGTTTGTTGGGGATTGTTCTTCATGGCATGCGGCCGTTTAGGCGTTCGGGGACTGGTTGGGAATGAGGATGACCTTGCCATAGGCCGTTCGGGATTCGGCCAGTTCCATGGCCTGTTGAATATGGTCAAGGGGAAAACGGGCGGCAATGCGGGGGGGAAGCACACCACTGGCCAGCAAGCTCATGAGCTGGGCAAAATCGTCCTGTGAGCGGGTTTGAAACGCCTGACTACCCCGACCCGCCATGACGTCATAGAACAGAGCCTGGCGACCATTCGGCAGCAGGTTCCACCAGGTTAGCTGGGCGATTAGGTTAATGAAATTAAGTAGCATCGATTTTTTACTCAGCATGGCCGAGGCAATCGCGTAACTGACCAGGGTGCCACCCCGCTTGAGTAAGCGAAACGAGTGCGTAATACCGGCCCCACCTACATTATCGAAAACGGCATCGACCCCATCAGGCGCCAGTTGCCGAATCTGCTGGGCCCAGTTTGAGTCGTTATAATCTATGGGCTCAACGCCCTGCTCTTTCAGGGTAGCGTGGTGCCGACGCGAAGCCAGCCCGATGACCCGTACGCCAGCGTGCAGGGCCAGTTGGACCAAGGTTGTGCCGACACCCCCGTTGGCGCCATGCACGACGATGGTTTGACCCGCGCGAATGTGGGCTTTCCGATGCAACATCTGCCAGGCTGTGAGCCCATTGACGACCAGGGCTTCGGCTTCGGCCGGATCAATCCCAGCCGGAACAACCAACAACTCACCAGCAGCACGCAGGGAATAGCTGGCCCAGCCTCCGGTTTTGGTCAGGGCGGCCACCCGTTTGCCCATCCACGATGCATCAACGCCCGGACCAATGGCCACGACCGTGCCGACCAGATCGTAACCCGGCACAAAAGGGAACGTCGGCTGGCCCGGATAGCGGTTCCGGCGCATGGCCTGCTCGGCAAAGGAGATGCCACTGGCTTCTACCCGGACGATCACCTGGCCCCTCGCGGGCTGGCTGAGTTGGTGGTTGTGAATGAGGAATCCACTGGGTTCCACCGGGGCTGGTAGCACGACCTGCTGGCTAACGAATGGGAATGAATTGGCTTCTTTTATCGGTTGCATCGCTTTGTCTGTTTGTGTGCCACAAAGCTACCGGACCACCTCGGGCCAAAACGATAACAAAAGATAAGAACGAGTCGGGCTGCGTTCGGTCGGGCCTTGCCTCACCCGTAGTCGGATCATCCGGCACCCGGTTCGACCATACGTTATTTAGGGATGATTCGGTTCCGAATTCGACTCATGCTAACGGGGGTAATGCCCAGGTAAGTAGCAATGTAGTGCTGGGGTACTCGTTGGAGGAGGTGCCGCTGATCGCCTTCCAGCAGGGCCAGATAGCGTTCTTCGGGGCTAAGCATCAACAGGCCCGCCATCCGCTCTTCCAACGCCACCATTATGTATTCGGCAAACAATCGGCCAAATTCCTGCCAGCCCGCATACTGACGGAAAAGGGCTTTCAGGACGGGGTAAGGAAAAACCAGACACGTAGCGTCACTGAGGGCTTCGATATTAACTGGCGATGGCCGGGCAGTGATGCAGCTCATGTAAGCCGCTATCAACTGCTGGTCAAAGAAGAAATACGTGGTGCGTTCTTCGCCGTCTTTGGTGTAAAACTGCCGGAATACGCCCTCCAGGACAAAGCCTACCTGATTGGCAACGACCCCCTGGGTGGCCATGAATTGGTTTTTTTTCAGGTGGACGATCGACAGGTGTGGCTCCAGGCCATGCCATTCCTCATCCGACAACACCACAAACTGGTGAATATGCTGCCGCAGTTGTCGGGCTGCGGGGTGGAGCGAATCGTTCATCGGCTAGGTTGGTTCAGAAAAATCCTAAACTGGGTCGTTCATCTACTTGATCAATGAGCAAAAGCTCAGTCGCCTACGCCTGTTGTCTTTCCTGATTGGTTTGCCATCATTTTTTAACCGGCCATGGGAATGTAGCCTGCCTATTGACCTTCCAACAGCTACAAGGACGATGGTTTCCTGGATTGGCCTGATAAAATTGAGGTTGAAATGGCAAATAGCTCCATGGGTTTACGTCGGCCTTTCAGCAGGTTCTGGCCAACCGATTTTAGGGTGTAGGTAGCTGGGAGCTGAAGTCGTTTAGCCAGGTCTTCTGACACCAGCAGCTCAGCCTCGAACTGGTTGCAAAGTCCCTGGATCCTGGCCGCGGTATTCAGGACATCGCCGGTGAAGATGATTTCTTTTTTCAGCGATCCGATTTCCCCAGCCGTGACCAAACCAAAATGCAGCCCGGCTTTGAAGCCCGGTAAAATGCCGAACTTGCTACTGTACGTTTCCGCCTGCCTCTCTAGCGCGCGTTTCATCGCGAAGAAGCACTCAATACTATTATTATTTTTTAACCCCTCGTTCAGTGTCCAGCAGACGATCATCTCATCCCCCGCGTATTGATAGATGGTACCCCCATAATCAATAACCGCTACGGAGAGGTCAAAGAAATAGTCTTTTAACAGGTCGAAGTACTTGACATGGCCCAGATTTTCCGCGATTGTCGTCGAGGCCTTCATATCCAGAAACATAAATATTCGTTCTTCTTCTACGGGATGATGGTATTTCCCCAAAAAGAAATTACGCAAGGTGCCTGGTCCAATAGTGTCGCTAATTTCAGCATAGAATTGTGCGATCACAACGATCGAGGCCATGTACACCATAATACCTATTACCGCTGCGTAGTCAGTGAAAAACGCCCAGGCTGGAGATGACAGATTTTTGAAAGAATGCTCCTCAGGCATAGTTAGCGCATTGATCAACACTAAGGTGATTAAGAAAGCACTAACAATGATCAGATACAGCAGGGATTTAACTACGATCTTTCGGGTGAAGCTCTTTTTTATAAACCACCTACTGAAATAACCGATCTCCAGAACGCCGGTCAGCATACCCATCATCAGACCCGCGGCCGGGATTGTTACCGTGTTTCTAACAAAATTATACGCAACGCCCGTCTTGGGATAATGGTCCAGCTGGCCGAGAATACCTTTCTCCAGCAGGCAATAAAGTAGGCTAAAAATAAACCACAATACGCCGAAAGGAATGACACGAGCAACATTCCTCTTGGTTTTTAGCGACAGCATAGCGTTCGGTAGTGTGGACTTGTCATGAAAATAACGACAATTTTTTATAGCTAGCCCTATACCTGGTAAAAACACCACATAAAAGCATGACAAGACCAGCGGCTGCACCGGCTCAATCCGGAGAATACGCTCGCTCTTTGTGGCAGGCAACAGTTGGCTGTTGCCCTGTCATCATTTGGATAAGGCAAAGTCAACCGCTGCCTCGGAATGAATGGCGATCGTATCAAAAATTGGAATAGGGCAATCCGTTTGAGTAAGCAATAGTGAAAATTCAGCGCTGCCAAAGACAACTCCCTCTGCTCCGCAACTTTTTAATTTGTCAATAATGTCGATGTATTTATTTTTTGTTTCGTCTTTGAAAATTCCTTTTGTCAATTCGTTAAAAATAGACGCATGAATATACTCCTTATCCGCTTCGTCGGGAATAATCGTCTCAATGCCCAACTGGGAAAGACGATCTTTAAAGAAAGGATGTTCCATGGTAAATTTTGTTCCAAGAAGCGCAACCTTATTAGATTTTTGGCAAACGATTTGCTTGGCTGTTTCCTCTGCACTATGCAGCAACGGAATGTTTATTTTTTGCCGAATCGTGTCAGCAACCAGGTGAACGGTGTTGGCACACATCACAATGCAGTCTGCTCCCGCATGCTCAAGTTGTATCGCAATGCCTGATAACATCTTTTCAACGGCATCCCAGTCGCCTACATGTTGTAGTGAACTGAATTCTTCAAAGTCCACCGAAAAGAGAAGGAGTTTAGACGAATGAGAGCCGCCAAGCCTTTGATTGGTGAGTTGATTAAGCGTCTTATAATAAACGGATGTAGCATACCAGCTGACCCCACCAATCAGTCCTAAAGTCTTCATAAATTAGTTATTAGTTCGTCAAACCATGAGTTGTTTTTACCTAGCCGCCAACGTTCGAGGCTTAATTTTTCTATACAGCTTCCCGATTTGCATCGACCCAGTAGCCAAGGGCTACGACCAGCCATAATATCTGAGCGCTCCAGGCCAGGGCTGCGACACTGGCAGGGGCCGGACCGAGGGCACCGCCCACATAAACGAGCACTAAAAAGGCGATCATACCCCAGAGTGCAAAGCGACCGGTGCGGTTACGCGCCCGGGTGTGGCGCAGGTACACCCATAGACCCACCGCCAGCGAGCCCAGTTCGAGTGCCAGCGTTGCGGGCAGATTTTGCCACAGACCCAGCCCGGCTTTTGGGGATTGGCCGAAGTAAAGGGGCAAATCAGGCCGGTGCATGATCAGGTCGAGCAGCCAGTGACTGGGCACCAGCAGGCCCACCAGCAGGGCTTCACGCCAGTTACGCCGGAATAGGCCGTAGGCAAGGCCCAATGCTATCCCTAATACCCCTTCTGCCAGCAGACTGTGCGAGAAGGGATAATACACAAAGTCAAGGGGCGAGGCCGCCAATAGACCGGGACGGATTTCGACACGTTCTACACCCAACAGCAACAGTGTAGGCCATAGCAGATCGGCCAATTGTGTAGCCAGAAATAAGGTACCCAGTGATACGCGTGGTTGCAGGGGCTTGGTCGCCAGACCGACCCCAAAATGACCTAAAAACATGGTAGTAACCCAGTGGGCGTTAGTATGCGGCAAAGGTATTGTGTGCCAATGGCTGGCTTGTTGACCGATTGCGAAAATTGGATTGACTTTTCGCGCAAGGCGTTAAAAAGGCAGCGACATGAACGTCATTTAGTAGCTTGTTGCCCCCATGCCTCCCGCATCTCGATCCGCTACCAGTCCCCACATGCCTTCGTCAATACGGGGTAGTGTTGCTGGCAAGACGCTCCTTCCCCGCTTCGGAGTGGGCTAGCCAAGCGGTCCAGGGCAACACCGGCGTTTCATACGACTAGTACGACGCCCGGCGGAACATACCGGGCGTTTGGCCGGTCCAGCGCCGAAACGCCCGGATAAACACACTCGGTTCGGCGAAACCCAGCCGTAACGCGATGTCTTTGATGCTGAGGATACCCTCGCGCAGGTGGCGTTCAGCCAGCTCACGGCGTACCTCATCGAGTAGTTGCTGGTAGCTGTAGCCGTCCTTACGCAGTTGCCGCTGGAGGATGCGGGGGCTAAGGCTAAGGGCTTCGGCCACGGCTTCCAAGGTGGGTTCGGATTGAACCAGCAGGTGTACCAATTCGTGGCGTACGCGGTCGGCCAGAGCGGGTAGTTTGTGTAGTCGGGCCAGCAGGGCAGCGGCATGCGGCTCGAGCAGTGCCAATAAGTGCGGGTCGGCGGTCAGGATGGGTAGCGCTAACACAGCAGCGGGCAGGCGCAGGGCTGAATAGGGGGTACCAAATTGCACCAGGGCCGGTGCAAAAACACGAACGTGCTCGCGGGTATTGGCCGGAGCGGGATAGGCCAGGTGTAGCGCTTCGGGAGCGAGAGACTGGCCACTCAGCAGCCGTAGCATATGCAGATAAATGGAAAGCTCGGAGTTGAGCACAAAGTGCGGATACACGATCGAGGGACTGGTTATTTCGACGACCAGTTCCACGCTGTCGC
Organism: Spirosoma endbachense; assembly: GCF_010233585.1. Lineage (NCBI taxonomy): Bacteria > Pseudomonadati > Bacteroidota > Cytophagia > Cytophagales > Cytophagaceae > Spirosoma > Spirosoma endbachense. The sequence goes on along the minus strand of NZ_CP045997.1, from coordinate 9,156,253 downwards.
CAATGTGGCGCAGGCTGATGCGCGTGCCGCTGCAAACGATATCCCCATAGTGGCACAAGTTGTGAATGGCCACGCCCAGTGTGGGGCTATGCATGAGTACGTATGCCAGCACGCCGTAGCTGCTGTGGTGGACGTGCTGGGCCATATGCAGGTCGAGGTGGGGGTCGCCTGTGACCTCTACCGCTAGGCCCCACAGGCGTTGCATGGTCGCCATGGGTATCCGGCCGTCGGGATCGTCCAACTCGGCAGTATCCAACCCAACTGCCTGGCTCAAAGCCCCGGCATCGGCCCCGCATTGCGTGACGGCATAAAGCAGCCCCTTTACGGAAGCGGACGAAATGGTAGCGTCGGTAGGCATGTGTTTACCTGAATTTATCAAAGGCTACTAGCCTCTGGTGGTTGGTTCGTTGCCGATCAGGCAACCGCTACTTCAGTAGTAGGCGTCGTCGGAGCGGCTGCCTCACTCAGGTGCGTATTGGTAAAGCCCGTCGTGTATTTCAATCCGGCTCCTATCATTCTATCCATTGAGGAGTGGCCAAAGAGCAATATTCCCGCCAACGTCAACTCATTGTTTTGTAGCACAAACCCAGCCACGCCAACCGCAATGGCCAATGCCTTGTGGTGGAACAGGTTGTAGCTAAACGCACCAACTTTAGCATTCATCAGATACCCCAGCATACTGACATCGGGGAGCAGCAACAAAGCCGGGTATACCCACCAGACGAATGGCAGTTTAGAAAACAAAAAGATCGAGAGCGCGAATTGAGCGACTTCTTCAATGGTGATGAGCGTTTTCATACGTGTAAGGTGTTTGTTTTACCCATAGGCCAAAGGTACGGCCTTGTCTAAAACAGATTCCTTAACAAAAGATAACGAATTAGACTGGAATGATGGGACGACGAATATGACTTAACTCAACGAGGATAATGCCCGAATACCAGCGTTTATGTGAGAATCAGTAATTCATGGCTACAGGTCAGGACAACCATTAACTGTCAGGTGAAGTCGTGATTGCCACACATCAAATCGTTTGCATCTGCCTATAAAGTTTGGGGGTGAGTTGCTGGCTTCGTTTAAAAAAATGAATAAAATGTGGCAAGTCATCAAAGCCCAAACACCAGGCTATTTCAGTAATATTCCAATCCGTATGCTGAAGTAGACTCCGGGCTTCCTGCATTAGGCGTATAGCAATCAGTTGAGACGTCGTTTTGCCCGTTACTTGCTTCAAGGCATGGTTCAGATGGTTGACATGAACCGATAATTGGGCCGCAAAGTCAGTTGGATAACGTAAGGCCATCCGCTGCATGGTCGACTCAATGGGAAACTGCCTTTCCAGGAGTTCCATAAAAATGGACACAATGCGTTGGCTACCATTGGAGTCGGTATACCGCTGAAAAGTAGATGGCTCCAGCTTGAGGGCCGTAAGAATAAGCTGTAAGACCATGGCTCTGAGCGAATCATATTTATATCTGAATTCAAGCGCAATTTCGCTCAGCATTTGTTTGAATAGATTCTCAAAATCAGCGAATTGCTCCGGGCTTAAAGGGAAAAGTGGGACATAGCCTGGCTGGAAAACGGGGTATTCGTTGAGGCTAATGAACTGATCAAAAAACTCATCGGTAAAGATACAGAAGTAGGCAACTTGCTCCGATTCCAGATGCTCCCAGGAATAAGGGATGTTGGGATTAGTAAATAGCAGCCCGCAATCAAACTCCATCGTTTTGTCCGCATAATACAGTCTCGTTTTCCCTTTTAACAGACTGATTTTATAAAGCGACTTTCGGCTAAACGGCTTACAGTTGAACCGCTCATCGTTCGTGTGCCTGACATAAAAAACATTGAAATGCTGAATATCTTTACTGATATCGGCGGGCATCCAAACGCGCTCGTCCAGCTTCAGGTCTTCACTTAAATCGATCTTTTTCATCCTGCTTTAGCTTGCGTCTTCCTTGTCACTTTGAAATGGCCTTTGGTTAACCCAAAATTCATCAAAAAGAAAGGATTGTAGTTGCTGATACCAAATAAAAAGCTGTAAAATTCAAATATTGGCTTTAGTGGTCAATGGAGGGCTTGCCCTTATGTATCCTCTCACTCGGGGGTAAGTACTCTTTGATTTTCCCAGTTTTCTGTTTGATATACACATCTGTGCTCGAATGCCTTGCCGATACCTTTGCAGCTGTCAAATCAACAAAAATCGTAAACAATGATAGCCGCAAAAGGGTATGCAGCACAACGTGCCAACGAATCATTAACTCCCTGGAACTTTGAACGAAGAAAGGTAGGAGCCCACGATGTCCAACTCGAAATTTTATACTGCGGAGTCTGCCATTCAGATTTAGCCCAGATCAACAATGAATGGTTTCCGGGTATTTTTCCCATGGTGCCGGGACACGAAATTGTCGGTCGCGTCATTCAGGTTGGTGGCCACGTAAATGGCTTTAAGGTTGGCGACCTGGCCGGTGTGGGAACCATGATTAATTCGTGCGGAAGGTGCGACCATTGCCACGATGGTTTGGAGCAGTACTGTGAAGAAGGGGTTGTGGCTACCTACAACAGCCTTGATAAATTTGGAGACGGCAAACCCGCTTACGGAGGGTATTCCAATACGATCGTATCCCATGAAGCCTTTACCGTTCACATTCCGTCAACACTCAATCTGGCTGCAACAGCGCCCTTGCTTTGTGCGGGAATTACCACTTATTCTCCTTTGAAACATTGGAAGGTTGGTAAAGGCCATAAGGTTGCCGTATTGGGTCTGGGTGGGCTTGGTCATATGGCCGTTAAATTCGCCGTGGCATTGGGAGCGGAAGTCACTATTTTGAGTACCTCTCCGCAAAAAGAAGCCGATGCAAAACGATTAGGTGCCCATCATTTTGTGGTCACAAAAAATGCAGAGCAAGTCGAATCCGTAAAGGCTTCTTTTGATTTCATCGTGGACACCTTGAGTGCCGAGCACAGCTTTGATTTTTATCTGTCTTTGCTCAAAGTGGACGGTGTGCACATCTGCGTAGGGGTTCCTCTGGGTGGCATCCACCTGAATGGAGCCTTGGGAGCCTTCTCCTTATTGGGCGGTCGAAAAAGCATTGTCGGCTCCTCTTGTGGGGGATTAGCTGAAACACAGGAAATGCTTGACTTTTGCGCAGCTCATAAGATTGTGGCGGATATTGAACTCATCGACATCAAAGACATTCATGCTGCCTACGACCGAATGCTCAAAGGCGATATTAAGTACCGCTTTGTGATCGATATGGCAACGCTATAATAGCGTTTATAGTTAAATGGATGTGCCAGTCACGACTTCGCCTGACACTTTGGCTAATTTATCGTTTCGTAAAACGCCCGAATTACAGATACTCAAATGTCGCCACGGCTCATGCGGGAGCATTTTATGAGACAACATGAGCATATTTACCGCTGTGGATAATTTTTCTGCCCATGCGCTTTATGAAAAATTGGTTTTGAAAGGCAAATGCACGATTTAACTTTCTATGATTATCGAATTAGGCTAGATGATAGTGATGAGTCGGCGACGAGATAGGAGAACCTTACAACCCGTAAACCCAATTACCACCAACTTAGCGTTTTACCCACATCAACTGACCCATATTCAATATAGTACTATCGGAGATGCTGGTAGCGATAAATTCATAATTAATACTGTAACCACCCTTCCCAGAACCTCGAAAATGGGTATTACCCATCGCCTCTAAAGGTGATTCAGGTAAAACACCAGCCAAATAGCTGGAGTATAATCTCCCTTCTTTCAACCAAATCCGTAGGCTATCACTACCCCCTGCCAACTGATAAGTTCCGGTAAACTTAGCCAGGTCACTCACTGGCTTTGGGCTGAAAACCGGCTGTATTAATCCACTGATATAGGTGTTGATTCGGGAAAAATCAAAGTCCGTCGTGTTCGTCAATACGACCCAGCCAATCTTTAAATCAGGGTTCAAGACCAGTTCACAACGGTAACCCAGCATGGCCCCCTCATGCACCAGGTAGGGATAGGCAGGTTTCCAACCAATGTTGAAGGCTTGCATCATCGCTCTGTTCTTCTGGGAGAGCACTTGATCCGCGTTTGCCGAATTGGTTTGGAATTGAAAGCTGATAAATTTGGCTAAGTCTCGGGCACTGGTATAAAGCCCCGCAGCGGGAACCGCTGAATTAGGTTTGAAAACAGGCACTTGACGATAATCTTGAGTAGGCTCATCGTAAAAATAGCCTTTAGCAACTCCATTCCTGGCTGGACTTTCCGCGTAAAAGGCACTGTTGTTCATGTGCAAAGGCTGACAAATATTCTTAATGATATAGGCTGCATAGTCAGTTTTGGCTGCCCGTTCCAAAGCAATGCCCAGCAGTGAATAGCCTAAATTGGAATAGTGTCGATTGCCATAGCTGAGGAGTTGGTAGTCGGGGTATTCTTTAGGAATCGAAGCTAAGGATTGTAAAAACGCCTTCTTAGGAGCAGCTTCAATAGCTTTTTCAGGGCTTGCAGCCAGAATCCAGCGATCAATTTGTTTGGTAAATTGAATGTCCGCTGGTGAATTGCGAGGCAAGCCCGATGTGTGGGTTGCTAGTTGGAGCAACGTCGTAGCGGCTTGATCATGTGCTTGTCCATCGGCCTTAAACTCAGGCACATATTTTTTTACCGGGTCATCAAGTCTCAATTTTCGCTGCTGAATGAGTTGCATGAACATGGTAGCGGTAAACACTTTAGTCAGCGACTGGATGGAGTATTGGGCATCCAGACTAGCGGGTACTTTTTGAGCCATATCCAGATAGCCACTTGCTTCCCCGAAGATGATTTGGTCCTCATGGACAATAGCCAGCACCACGCTAGGTGAATGATAGCGACTTTGAAAGCCGGCCACTCCTTTTCGCAAAGCCAGAACGGTAGAATCGGGTAATACACCAAATGATTGACAAAAAACTGGCAGAACAAGGGTTAAATTGACAGCCAAAATAAGTAAGGTCTTTAACACGATGGAAAAGTATTAGTGGGTAAATAGACGTATTAAGGGCATCTAATACCGAATACTGTGCCAATAATAGATGGCTTGAAATCAGCTAATTGAGCCAAGAAAGATTTAATTGAGGGTGCGATACCGCACGAATCGTGTGAAATCGCACTAGGCCTGTATTGAGCTTGCCTAGCACTATCCTTGCCTCATTTTTTATATTACTAAACGCCCATTCAGAACATCAGATGTCTCGAGTGGGAGCGTTTTTGTAAGACAAAGGTGTTTCTAAGCTTAAACGCTTATCCTTCCAATATAGACTTACCAGTCAATCAATAAGCCGTCCGTTTCGGTACAGTAACTGTCCATTTTTGGACAACGCGGGAT